>JANJWY010000009.1 GCA_024709285.1 Erysipelotrichaceae bacterium | reverse complement strand
CATGTTGGACTTCCCGCTTATTTAAAACGCTATCGACATAAAATTCGATACGATCGAGTGTTAAATCAGCGATATAACGTTTTTGCAAATAATAGACGCAATCGATGATATCCGTCTTTTCAACACCGCGCTGCTTTAATAATTCTACACATTGATCAAACATTTGACTTCTCCTTGTGAGACAACGAAACACACTCACACTTTGTTTGGTAATATTTTCATTTAATTCTTCATTCTATTCAAGGTTTATGACCGACATCACTTTTTAGCGATTGATTAATCACGCTTGACCAACTGCAACGGATATTCAGCCGCAATTTCCTCCAGATACAAATGACTGATTTTGTCATTGACCGTTGATTCACACAGGCAGGATGCTATTGCAGCCGCAACTCCGTACTTAAGAGCAACGATCGATCCAAAATCAAGATAAGCGATATAAGCCGAAAGAAATGCATCTCCTGCCCCGGTAGCACTCACCACCTCAACATCTTTGTGATAATACCGGAACAAACCTTCATCACAGGCGATTGCACCGCCTCGCACTCCAAGAGTAATGATAACATCACGAATGCCAGAACTTCTCAAATATCTCAATGCTTTCATTAAACTTTCATCATCGGTAATCGGAAATCCGCAACAAACCTCAGCTTCCAACCGATTGGGTTTAAATACCGTCAATCGACTGAGAAACGGAAGTATCTTCTTGGTTTTTGCGGTCGAAATCGGATCACAAGCCAATATACACGAAACATTCGAAGTAATATATTCGATCATCTCAAATTCAAGATTGGTATCGACTACCAAGATATCATCTTTATCGATCGTCTGAAGAAATGGTTGTACCATATCCTTTTTCAGATTTCTCAATATATTCATATCCGCAATGGCTACAGACATATCGCCATCTTTATTAGCAATGGCCAGATATGTGGATGAAGTCGAATCTTCGAGAAAAATACTGTGTGAAATATCCATATTCCGATCTTTGCAGTCCTTTGCACACTGATGACCCAAACTGTCATCACCAAAGACCGTCAACAGACGGACCGGACGTCCGATGTTTGTCAGGTTGTGGGCAATGTTGCGCGCGACACCGCCAAAGCTGATAGACACGCTCCCCGGGTTGGAATCACTGGGACGCAACGTCTCAAATGACTTGCCGAGTATATCAATATTGGCACCACCAATCAGATGGAAAGTTCTCTTTGCTTTTTTCATAATCTTATTATATATCAATCTGACTCAGAATGGATATCAACTTATGTGATACAATAATGAAGAAACGGAGGCATAACCGATGACTATTGAAACAAAATTACAACAATTCAAGGAAGTCAGTGAGAAGATTTCCGCATACAGTCTGGCATTGACTACCCTTAACTGGGACTCAAGTACAATCGCTCCAAAAAAAGGAGCCGCATATCGCAATAAAATGGCCGCACTATTAGCCGGAGAGCTTTTTTCCATTGAAAACAGCCCGGAATTCATAGCACTGATCGACGATCTCTTTACAGAAACACTCGATGACGTAACCATGCGCGAGATCAGACAAATTAAGAGAAATTTGGATAAATCACGGTATATTCCCAAGGATGTATTCGTAGAATATGCACAGTTGACCCGCGATGCCGAGAATGTCTGGGAAACTGCGCGTGACAACCATGATTATGAAGCATTCAAACCCTATCTCAAGAAGTTAATCGAAATGACTAAAAAAGTTGTTTCCTATCGGAAAGATACCCGGCCGGTATACCATCAACTTATCGATGATTTTGAGATTGGAATCACCATAGAGGATTATGATGTCTTTTTTAACAAACTCAAAGCAGAGATCGTTCCCTTTTTACACAAAATCATCGACAAAAAGATAACTGAACCTGCGTGGCTCAGCCGCAATGTCCCCATCGAACAACAACGCGAAGTCGTCGAAATACTTATGGATTATTTAAACTATGACAAAGGATCGGGATATATCGGTGAAAGCGCACATCCGTTCAGCTCTCATTTCTCAGTGCATGACAATCGGGTGACGGTGCGTTATCACGAAGATATGTTTACCTCATCGATTTTCGCTTTAATACATGAAGTCGGACACGCAACATATAACGGACAAGTCGATGAAGCTTATCAAGGCCGGGCAATTGCGGACAGTATGACCTACGGAATGCATGAATCCCAGTCAAGACTTTATGAAAACATGCTGGGACGCAGCCGCTCTTTCTGGTCGGGCATTTATCCGAAAGTGCAACAGACGGTCGATGCATTGCACGATGTATCTCTTGACGATTTCATTCAAGGCATCAATCATGTCGCCTGTTCGCTGATACGCATTGAAGCTGACGAACTCACTTACCCCTTGCACATCATGGTACGATATGAAATCGAGCAAGGTTTATTCAACGGAACCCTGGATGTCGAAGGATTAGATCAGGTGTGGAGCGACAAATACGAAGAGTATCTGGGAATCCGTCCGCCACACAATGGTTTAGGAATTTTACAGGACATTCACTGGTCTGGCGGTGCTTTCGGTTATTTTCCGACATATGCATTGGGATCGGCGTACAGCGCTCAATGGATGAATGCGATGCGTAAGGATCTCGATGTTGAGAAGTGTTTAGAGAATAATGATTTCAAATCAGTGAATGACTGGCTGAAAAATCATATCCATCGTCATGGCGGTGTATATAAACCCAATGAACTGTTACTTGCTGTTACAGGTGAAACTTTTAATCCTCAGTACTATGTTGATTATCTGAAAGAAAAATATTCCCGGCTGTTTGATGTCAGTGAATAGGCAGTTGCTGATTCGATGGTATCATTTGGATGTCGATGGTGAAACGTGCGAGCGTTGCTCATTGACCAAAAATACGATCGATGATGCTGTCAATCATCTGAAATCACAATTAAACCTAGCCGGTTGGGATATTGCGGTTGAAGATGTAAAACTGAGTGAAGACCAGATTGTAAAGTCCAATTTATGCGAGATCAATGGAATCCCTATGGAAGAAATCATTGACTTGAAGGTCAACATGAATCCATGCCCCTCTTGTTCGGGCTTGACGGGGAAAACAGAATATTGTCGCAGTGTGAGGTATAAAGGAAAGACCTATAATGAGATTCCTTCTTCCGCGATTGTTGAAGCAATTCTGTCAGCTTCACATTTAAAAAGTAATAGCCCTTCCATGTTTATTTAGAAGTTAGTTTATTCTAACAAATTGGGCATATTGTTTGATTGTGAAATTTTGCTTTGCTATGCTTGATACATAACAAAGGAGATTTACACACAATGAAAAATACACTACCTGTACTTACTTATGCATTTGATGCGCTTGAACCGTTTATCGATACCCAAACGATGACGATTCACTATTCCAAACACCACCAAGCCTACGTTGATAATGTCAATGCGGCTCTCGAAAAATTCCCGGAGCTGTTCGAAGTTGAGTTAGCCGATCTGATCAAAGATCTCAATCAAGTTCCGGAGGCCATCCGTATGGCTGTTCGCAACAATGGCGGCGGTCATCTGAATCACACGCTGTTTTGGGAGTTGATGACTCCGGGTGGAGCAAAAGCACCGGAAGGAGCACTTCTGGAAGCCATCAATGCCACTTTCGGCGGTTTCGCACAGTTCAAAGAGACCTTTGCCACAGCAGCAAAGACCCGTTTCGGCAGCGGTTGGGCATGGTTGGTATTGACGGCTGACAAGCAATTGAAAGTCGTATCGACGGCCAATCAGGATAATCCGATTTCTGATGGACTCACACCGATCTTAGCGTTGGACGTTTGGGAACACGCTTATTATCTCAAATATCAAAACCGTCGTCCGGAGTACATTGATCAATGGTTCAATGTCGTCAACTGGAACGTCGTCAACAGACTCTTCGAAGAAGGCAAAAAGTAAGAACCAGGGACCGAAAGGTCCCTTTTACATTTAAAGACAGCCCGTGGGGGCTGTCTTTTTTGACTAATCTTCGTCTTCTTCTTCTTTTACGTGAGCCGCAATGACT
Source organism: Erysipelotrichaceae bacterium (assembly GCA_024709285.1). Taxonomy (GTDB): domain Bacteria; phylum Bacillota_I; class Bacilli_A; order Erysipelotrichales; family Erysipelotrichaceae; genus UBA2227. The sequence goes on along the minus strand of JANJWY010000009.1, from coordinate 2,385 downwards.
TTGTCCGCGATAGGTTGCGGCGCAAATTCATAACGATCAAACTCTTGCGTATAGCTGCCGCGGCCTTGGGTAAAGCTGCGCAGTTCAGTCGCATACCTCATCATTTCCGACATCGGAACTTCAGCCGTGACCATTTGTTCTTTTTCATTCAACAATTCCATACCCAGAATGATCCCGCGGCGCTTATTGAAATCACCGATGACCGTACCGGTATATTCTTCCGGAATCGTGACCTGAACTTTTACGATCGGTTCCATCAGTGCCGGACGGGCTTTGGGGAAACCGGCCTTAAATGCCAGACGGGCAGCCGATTTAAACGCAATTTCTTTTGAATCGACTTCGTGATAACGGCCGTCAACCAATGTTGCTTTTAAACCTACGACTTTGTATCCGGCCAACAGACCTTTAAACATACACTCTCTTAAACCAGCTTCGACGGCCGGGAAGTACTGACGAGGAACGGCACCGCCGAATACCTTTTCTTCAAAAATCATTTCTTCGCTGTCACATGGTTCAAAAGTAATGAATACGTGACCAAACTGACCTGCACCACCGGATTGCTTCTTATGTTTACCTTCAACCGTTACAGTACCGCGGATTGTCTCACGATATGGCACTTTCGGTTCGGATAGCTCAACTTCGACTTTGTATTTTGATTTCAGTTTACTGATAATGACATCGATGTGCTGATCGCCGACCCCGTATAAAATAAGTTCGCCGGTTTCACTGTTTTTCTCAAATCGGCATGATGCATCTTCTTCCGCAAGACGTTGCAAACTTGTACTCAGTTTATCTTCATCATTTTTGCTCTTTGGCCACAAAGCGACCGAAAGCATTGGTTGCGGGAACTCGATCTTATCGTAAATGACCGGTTTTGCCTTGGTAGCCAAGGTATCACTGGTTTCCGTAAACTGTAATTTGACGATCGCGCCGATGTCACCGGTAAATAATTTACCGACACCGATCTGGTGTTTGCCTTTGATAGCAAACAGCTGTGCGATTTTCTCAACTTTATCCTTTTGAACATTGATGACTTGAGCATCCGTCGTCAATACGCCGGTCATGACTTTGACAAATGAAATACGTCCGACAAACGGGTCAACGATGGTCTTGAATACACGCGCACTGAACGCTTCTTTTTCATTGGTTTCAAGCTTAAGCACATTGCCATTGAGATCTTTGGCTTCAATGATCCCTTGCTCAGCATACGATGGGAAGTATTCGGAAATCAGATCCATCAAACGTTCGATGCCTGTCAGTTGAATGGCTGACCCGCAATAAACCGGACGAATCTCACCGCTGCGCACACCGATACGGACACCTTTGAGAATTTCCGCTTCTGTAAACGGCTCGCCCTCAAAGAATTTTTCCATCAGTTCATCATCACCCATAGCAACAGCTTCAGCGATTTGCTCATAATAAGCATCGACCGCACTGCTCATCGCTGTCGGTACTTCTTTCGCATTTTCGCGATCGTTATGATACCAGGCTTTTTTCTTCAAAATATTAACGCTGCCTACGACTTTTCCGCCTTCAATGATCGGAACTTCAAAGGCAATGACTGACTTGCCAAAACTGTTACGCAGTGATTCATAACTCTTCTCAAACGAAGCATTTTCCACATCCATTTTATTGATGAAGAAAATGGTCGGCAGTTTGCGTGCCGTAACGGTTTTCCAAGCACGTTCAGTACCGGTTTGAACACCGTCCTTCGCACTTACCACGATTAACGCATTATCAGCTACGGATACCCCGGAAAGCATTTCACCGGCATAATCCAAATAACCCGGAGTATCGATGAAATTGATTTTACAGTTTTTCCACTCGATTGGAGCTAAGGTTGTAAAAACGGTGACACCACGCTTGACTTCTTCTGAATCGTAATCGAGGACACTGTTGCCATCGACTGCTTTCCCGACCCGGTCGATTGCTTTGGTGTAAAATAACATGGACTCGACTACAGCTGTTTTACCGCTGCCACTATGACCTAACAATACAATATTACGCACCTCATGTGCTAAATAATCTCTCATATGAAATTTCCCACGATTCCTTTCTTATTTCAAATATGGCTTTAAATCAGTAAAGCTGTGTTCGCGAACGTAATGGATCGCTTTATTTCCTTCATTATCAACGATTTCTTTATCTGCTCCCTGATTCAGCAAATATTGCACCAGTTCCAAATATCCCGAATAGCTGGCTCTCATAAGTGCTGTACAGCCATTGGAGTCCTTGGCATTGATATCCGCATTGGCTTCAACCAATTCCTTGATGACATCCACTCTAAAGGCCAGACAGGCTTCCATCAAAGCCGAACGCCCCATTTCATCCTGAGCATTCACATCCGCACCTTTGGCAACCAGATAACTTACAACGTCCGCATGA
>JANJWY010000042.1 GCA_024709285.1 Erysipelotrichaceae bacterium | reverse complement strand
CTGTTTCCGGGTTATTTGTTTGTTGAGATGATCATGACGGATGAAGCTTGGTATATCGTTCGTAATACACCAGGGGTAACGGGTTTTATCGGATCATCGGGTGGCGGAGCAAAACCATTCCCGGTTTCTCCAGACGAAATCGAATCAATTCTTCGACGTATGGGTATGAGCGATCGCAAAGTTGTCGTTAACTTTAAAGTGGGCGACCGTGTACGAATCACCAATGGTCCTTTTGGCGGAATCGAAGGCCGTGTTGACAGTATGAGCGATGATGCTCAGGCAGCTATGGTACTTACAATTTTATTTGGACGCGAAACCCCGACAGAAATTGCTTACATTGATTTAGAAAAAGTAGATTAAACCGTCTTTGTGCGGTTTTTTTAATCCCTGAAAGGATGATAGAATGAACTCGCTGAAGAATTTCTTATATCAACGGTCGTCGTTGATGGTACTCTCCTTTTTGACAAAACATATGAAAAATGCATGGACATTACGGGATATCTCTGATGCTTGCCTTCTTAACGATGAGCAATCGCTAAAGGTATTGGAAGATTTTTGTGAAAAAGGAATTATTTCATGTAAGGTTGAAAACGATGTCCGGAAGTTCGAACTTAAAGAAGAATTGCTTTATGTTCAGGCATTTCGAATGTTTGAGGATGCCGTTGAGTTAAGCGCGTTGGTAGCTACGATTAAAGAAAGATGTCGTAAAATCGTTTTGTTAGACAAGACGAAAGATGATGACGGACGTTATGATGAAGCTGTATATCTTTTTATTGAAATGGATCAGGATAACCATCGTTTCATTTTGGATGCAATTTCAAAAGCTCAGTTTGATCGTCCCATACGGCCGATAGTACTCAGCACTCATGAGATTTTACAACTGACGATTGATAATCCAACGTATATTTATCAGTTGAATGCGGGGATCGTTCTCTGGAATCGATAAAATAAGCAATTTCTTGACTATTTAATGTTAATTTAGTACAATAATACTCGCCACTCGATGTGGCGGGTTTTTCTTTGCGTGGGAGGATGTGCAATCATCCATTAACCACTGCATAGACATTTTCTAAAGGAGGAATGTTTGTGAGTAAAAAAATTGCAAGGGTAGTTAAGCTCCAATTCCCTGCGGGGGGAGCACGTCCGGGTCCTGCTTTGGCTGGCGCTGGCGTTAACATGCCCCAATTCTGCACCGCATTTAACGATGCGACCAAAGACCGTGCGGGTGATATCGTACCTGTTATCATCACCGCATTTGAAGACAAATCGTTTACGTTTGTCTTAAAAACAACACCGGCAGCGGTATTGTTGAAGAAAGCTGCGAATGTTAAGAGCGGTTCGGCCAGTCCGAAAACGACGAAGGTCGGAACGATCACTCAAGACCAATTGCGTAAAATCGCAGAATACAAAATGCCTGATTTAAATGCTAATGATGTTGAAGGTGCTATGCGTATCATCGCAGGAACAGCTAAAAACATGGGCATCTTAATCGAAGGCATGGAAGGTTAAGAGGTAAATAACAATGGCAAAACATGGTAAAAAGTATCTTGCCGCTTTAGCGAAGGTCGATCGTACAAAAACGTATCCGGTCGATGAAGCTATCGCGTTGGCAAAAGAAGTGAATTTCGTAAAATTCGATCCGACCGTTGAAGTTTCCTTCCGTTTGAACGTCGATCCGCGTCATGCTGATCAACAAATCCGCGGAGCTATGGTTCTTCCTCATGGTACAGGCCGTTCACAAACAGTATTGGTCATTACCCAAGGTCCGAAAGAAAAAGAAGCATTGGATGCCGGCGCTGACTTTGTCGGGGGAAAAGAAATCCTCGATAAGATCAAAGGCGGCTGGTTTGATTTCGATATCATCGTCGCAACACCGGATATGATGGGCGAACTTGGTAAATTGGGTAAACTGTTAGGTCCTAAGGGCTTAATGCCAAACCCGAAAACCGGTACGGTCACCGTTGATGTAGCGAAAGCGATCAATGAAATTAAGAAAGGTAAAGTTGTTTACCGCGTTGACAAAGAAGGCAATATCAATGTCATGATCGGTAAATTATCTTTCACTGAAGTACAATTAAGAGAAAACTTCAAAGCGATTTATGATGTTATTCTGCGTGCCCGTCCGGCCGCCGTCAAGGGCTTCTACATGAAGAATGTAGTATTGTCCACAACGATGAGCCCGGGTATCCGCGTTACCGTCGATTAATCAATGACCAGTCAGAAATGGCTGGTTTTTTTATCGGTCAATCAAAAACAATAAACAAGCTGTTTATGTTAGTATAATTATAAGAGGTGATTTTATGCACAGTGATGCAAAAACAGTTGATCAATATGTCAATGAACTTCCCGAGGATCGTAAAGTCATAATTGAAAAAATTCGTAAAGTAATCAATGAAAATATTCCCAAAGGGTTCGAGGAAACAATGGGATATGGAATGGCCGGATATGTCGTCCCATTCTCTACATATCCAAAAGGCTACCGATGCGATCCCAAAGTACAACTCCCATTTGCGGGATTTGCGAGTCAAAAAAATCATATCGCGGTGTATCATATGGGTATGTATGCTATTCCGGGAATTTATGACTGGTTTGTAAATGAGTATACACAACGAGTAGGCAAAGCTCCGGACTTAGGAAAGTCTTGTTTGAGGTTTCGCCCCAAACAAAACATCCCCTACGAGCTGATTGGCGAACTGTTTCAAAAAATCACGGTAGACGAGTGGATATCAGTAGCTGATTCGATATAGTCACGAGAAGAGTAATCTTCTCTTTTTTTGTGCTTGACTTTAATATTATTAAAGGGTAACATTAATATTGTTAAAGGTGGTGACCTTATGAACGTACTTCCAGAATGGATGGCTAACCTTGAAGACGAGGATTTGGTATTTATAAAAAAGTTTGTCCTGGCATCCGGTTCACTTAAAGAGATTGCGACTCATTATGGTGTGACCTATCCTACTGTACGGCTGCGTTTGGATAAAATTATTGATAAAGTACTCTCGGTTGAAAACCAATCCAAAGATCCGTATATCAATGTGATTCGCCGAATGGCGGTCAATGAGAAGATTGATTTGGATACCGCAAAGATTCTGATTGCGGAGTATAAGAAAACAAAAGGAAGAAACCTTGAAGAAAGTGAGGACAAGTTATGAGTAATTTTATGATGTTGGGGGGATTTCTGATCATTCCTATGGTAATTTCCTTTCAAGCGTTTCCGGCATACATTATACAGTTTCTGATCGTTCGTTTTGTAGGAAAGCAATATCGCTTTATCTTGCCAGCCCTTTCTCTGGGTGTGATGCTGTTGTTTGGAATGGTACTCTCACTTCCGGCATTTCGAATGGACGGCTTTCTGTTGTTAAGACTTTTATATGTATTGATCAGTCTGTTGGTATTTCAAATTCCGACACTTATGCTCATCTTTGTCGGTAAACTGGCCGTTAAGTCAATACCTGAGAAATCAGAAGTAGAGAAGATGAAAACATTGGATTTGGAGTAAATAAGATTGTATTAGTTGTATTAATACAATTGTTATGTTATACTCCTATCAGAAAGGAGCGAGAATATGAAACTTAAATATGGACGCATCTATTTGGGTCTGGCTGTTATGGCGGGATTCTATCTTCTAAGCGAAGTATTACGATTAAGTATCAGTTCGAACTGGAATTACTTTCTGATCATCAATGTATTGCGTACTGTTGCCTTTATTTTGGGTGGTATAGCATTAGGCATTATCATCAGCGGTAAGAAGTTCAAACTACAATTCAATACAGAAAAGGTATTACTGTTATTAATATTGTTGGCATATATGATGGTTGGATCAGCTTTTCTGCCAGATATGCTAATCAATGAATTCTCAACCTCCGCAATCTCTGTTTTATTCGGATTCATCCTTTTTGATTAACTAAGTACCGGCGATGCCGGTTCTTTTTGTGTTGACAAATGTGTCAATAACCGTTAGAATAACACTGTTATCAATATACCCAAGACAGCAACGGCCGAGTCGCTTAATAAGGTTGCCGAGGTAAAAAAGAACTAAAAATCTTTTTGCCCGTGCTGTAATGGAACGGGCATTTATTTTTGTTTGGTATATTGTACACATCGCCACAGGAGGTGAAGAGAGATATGAACCAAACGATACTCGATCAAAAGAAGATTGTTGTAGATGAGATTGCCGGTAAATTCCGTGAATCCCAATCCGCCGTCGTCATCGAATATCGCGGGCTGACAGTCGCACAAGTAACCAGTTTACGTCGCAAACTTCGTGATGAAGGCATTGAGCTGAAAGTTTACAAAAACTCGATGGCACAACGCGCAGCAGAAGTAGTAGGACACAAAGAATTGGTCACTGAGCTAGTCGGACCCAACGCAATCGCATTCGGTAAGGATGCAGTCGCGCCGAGCCGTATTCTTTCCGAGTTTGCCGTTAAGAACAAAGCATTGATCTTAAAGGGCGGCCTTGTTGAAGGAAAAGTCGTTGACGCCGACATGATTAAGGTATTGGCAAAACTGCCGAACAGAGATGGTATGATTTCGATGTTGCTGAGCGTATTCCAAGCGCCGGTACGCAACTTCGCTTATGCTGTCAAACAAATCGCTGAACAACGCGAAGCTAACCAATAAGGAGGAAATTTAAAATGGCAAAATTAACTGCACAAGAAGTCATTTCTTCATTGAAGGAAATGACGATCCTAGAATTAAATGAATTAATCAAAGCAATCGAAGAAGAATTCGGTGTAACCGCTGCTGCTCCTACCGCAGTTGCTGCTGGTCCGGTCGTTGAAGCTGGTCCGGTTGAACCGACCGAAGTAACCGTCGTACTAAAAGAAGTCGGTCCTTCAAAAGTTGGTGTTATCAAAGTTGTTCGCGAATTGACAGGCTTAGGCTTAGTTGAAGCGAAGGGCATCGTTGACAAAGCACCAGTCAACATCAAAGAAAATGTAAAACCTGAAGAAGCTGAAGAAATGAAAAAGAAATTGATGGAAGCTGGAGCTGTCGTCGAAATCAAGTAATTTGTGTCACCATCCTTTGCTTTTAGGCAAAACACGGAGGTGATGCTGTGAGTCATTATTATTCAGAAAACCAAGATGTTCCACATAGCCGGAAAGAAGTATCTTTCCGGTTTTTGGACATCCATATAAATCTGATCACGGACTCCGGCGTATTTTCCAAAGATCATTTAGATCCAGGAAGCGAACTATTACTCCAACATATTTCTCAACAATTTAATAAGCAGACGTTTTGCGATGCCGGATGTGGATACGGTGCCATTGGGATCACGGTTAAAAAGATTTTCCCCGAGTGTTCCGTTACGATGTTTGATATCAACCAACGTGCTGTTGAAACAGCGATTGAAAACTGCAAATCAAATAATGTTCAGTGTGATGTGATTCATTCCGATGGATTTGATAAAATCAACGATTCATTCGATATGATTGCCATCAATCCACCCATTCGCGCGGGTAAATCCGTAATTTACCGTTTGTTTGAGGAAATCGAAAAACATACGAATAAAGAGGGGATTTTGTTGGTTGTCATCCGTAAACAACATGGCGCACAGAGCGCTAAGTCAAAACTGACCGAAATCTTCGGAAATTGCGAGATGATAGACCGATCGATGGGCTATTGGATACTCAAATCAATAAAACATTGACAAATTGACAAACCTTTGATATTATAATAAATTGCATAATATTAAAATTTTAAGATGGGGTATAATGCCTTTTTTGGCGTTATGCCGATAAGAAAGGATGGCGTGCATGGAAAAAAATCAATCTTATCGCTTAGTTCAAATGGGTAAAAAAGCCGTTCGCCGAGACTATTCAAAAGTCTCTTCAGAACTGGATTTGCCAAATTTGGTCGAAATTCAAACCGACTCATTCAAATGGTTTCAACAAGAGGGAATCAGAGAGGTATTTGAAGAAATTTACCCAATCGTCAACTATAGCGAGAATATACGATTGAAATTTATGGATTATGATTTTGGAACGCCAAAGTACTCGGTTAACGAATGTAAAGTACGCGAAGCCAATTATGCTGCTCCGCTTAAAGCGAGAATGGAATTGGAAATCGACGATCCCAACACCGGAGAACGTATCATCAAACATGAAGACGTCTTCTTGGGGGATTTCCCGTTAATGACTGACTCAGGAACATTTATTATCAATGGTGCCGAACGGGTCATCGTATCACAAATCGTACGCTCCCCGGGTGCCTATTATGAAATCGGAACCGAAGATAAAACCGGTAAAGAAATTTTCCAATCCGAGCTGATTCCCAGCCGCGGAACATGGTTAGAATATATGACCGATGCTAAGAAACAAGCATTGGGACGCATCGTTAATATGCGTGTGGATCGTAAACGTAAAATTTTGTCAACGATCCTGTTTAAAGCTGTCGGAATGTCCTTAAATATCGAAAAAGGTGAAGATGCTTTTGATACTTCATCCTTTAAGACATTTTTGAAAGCAATTGACTTACCTGTCTATGAAGAAATCGAAGTTGTTAACGAACAACGCGAGTTCTTAAATCTGTACTTATTATTATATTCGGCTTTCTTTGGAAACTACGAAGAACTTGCCAACACACTTGCTGCCGATAAAGTTAAAACGACGCAAGAAGCCTTATTATCCATTTACGAAAACCAACGTTCTGATGAAGTTCCGACTTTGGAAGGTTCAATCAACCTGATGAACGCTAAGTTCTTTGACCATCGCAGATATGACCTGACTAAATCCGGCCGTTATAAAATCGGTAAGAAACTTTCTGTTGCCAGCCGAGTGGAGAATGCCCGTTTGGCTATGGATGTCCTTTCGCCAAACCAAGAAATTGCGGTTGGTGCCGGCACGCTTATCGGCCGTCATGAACGCAACACATTAAGAACCGAACTGGCCAAAGGCATGCATATGACAGCTTTGCCATTCAACCACTTGTTCACACATCCGGAAGCTGTCGTTAAACCGACGAGTTATAAACATGCGTTGATCGGCCGTATATTGGCGAAGTCTGTCGAAACCGAAAATGTTTCACTGACACGCGGTACCGTTCTGACATTAAAAGATGTAACAATATTGGCTAATGAAGTTCAAGAAGTAATGGTCTATGGGGATATCATTGCCCGTCCGGCGAAGCTGACATCAAAAAATGTATCCAGTGTACTAAACTACGGTCAACGCTTATTCAAACTTTGCCGCTTGACTGTTGAAGATGAAGATTTCAAAATTCATGATGAAATCATCGCTCCGCGTTATGTAGCTGAAGAAAACATCCATGATTTGACCTCATCTGCCGAAGATAAGATTTTCGCAGCAGTTAATAATGGTGTTGAAATCACAGCGTGGTTAGTTGGTGCAGCCGTACAAGAAATCAGTGTCCGTGTGGATGTTACCGATGAACAAGCCATTCGTCTTATCGGTATCGACCCTTACAGCACCGCAAAAACGGTGACCATTTCCGACATGTATGCATCCTATTCCTATCTGTTGAATATGATGGATGGCATCGGCGATGTTGATGACATTGACCAATTGGGCAACCGTCGTATCCGTACTGTCGGCGAACTCATTCAAAATCAATTCCGAATCGGTCTATCGCGCATGGAAAGAGTCGTTAAGGAAAGAATGTCAATTTCCGAAACCTCTAACCTGACCCCGAAAAACCTGACAAATATTCGCCCGTTGACAGCTGCGATCAAGGAGTTCTTCTCATCTTCACAGTTGTCACAATTTATGGATCAAACCAATCCGCTGGCCGAACTGACCAACAAACGCCGTATCTCTGCTTTAGGACCTGGCGGTCTTACACGTGAACGCGCCGGTTATGAAGTGCGTGACGTTCACTCTTCTCACTATGGCCGTATTTGTCCGATTGAAACTCCGGAAGGACCGAACATCGGATTGATCTCCAACCTGACATCGTATGGACGCGTCAATGAGTATGGATTTATCCAAACACCGTATCGTACCGTTGAAAAGGATGGACGTGTTACCGAAGAAATCATTTATCTCTCATCGGATGACGAACTTGATTATGTTATTGCTCAGGCCAATGAAGTCGTTGACGGAAAACTGGCCAACGAACAAGTCGTTGTTCGTCATAAAGGTGAAAACGTACTTGAAAAAGCTTCATTAGTCGAACTTGCGGACGTTTCACCGAAACAGATCGTCTCGGTAGCCACCGCTTGTATCCCGTTTTTGGAAAATGACGATGCATCCCGCGCTTTGATGGGTGCCAACATGCAACGCCAAGCCATTCCGCTGTTAAGACCAAACTCCCCGTATGTCGGAACCGGTATTGAATACCGCGTTGCCAAAGACTCGGGCAGTGCTTTAATATCCGCCAACTCTGGAATCGTCACATACGTTGACGGCAATAAAATTGTCGTCACTGGTGATACCGGAGCACAAGTTTACCAATTACAGAAATTCCGCCGTTCTAACCAAGGTACCTGTATCAATCAAAAGCCGATTGTCAAAAAAGGCGAATACGTTGAAACCGGCGATATCCTTGCGGATGGACCGGCGATGCAAAATGGCGAATTGGCATTAGGCCAAAACGTTACCATCGCCTTTATGACTTGGTATGGTTATAACTATGAAGATGCCATCATCATGTCCGAACGTTTAGTGAAAGAAGATGTTTATACATCGATCCATATTGAAGAATATGATATCGAAGTTCGTGATACCAAATTGGGACCGGAAGAAATCACTCGGGATATTCCCAACGTTTCCGAAAATGCCTGCCGTCATCTCGATGCCCGCGGTATCGTTATGGTCGGTGCGGAAGTTAAAGAAAGCGACATCTTAGTCGGTAAAGTAACTCCGAAAGGTCAAAGTGAAATTTCGCCGGAAGAAAAACTCTTATTAGCGATCTTCGGTGAGAAATCACGTGAAGTCCGTGATAACTCCTTAAAAGTTCCTCACGGTGGTAGCGGTATCGTTCAGTCGGTACGTATCTTCCGTCGTGAAGACGGACATGAGTTGCCTCCGGGAGTCAATGAAGTCGTCAAAGTCTATATCGTTCAAAAACGTAAAATTTCTGAAGGTGACAAAATGGCTGGACGCCATGGTAATAAAGGGGTTATTTCTAAGATCTTGCCGGTCGAAGACATGCCTTTCTTACCGGATGGCACACAAGTCGACATTATGTTAAATCCTTTCGGTGTTCCATCACGTATGAACATCGGACAAGTCTTGGAAATCCATTTAGGTATGGCAGCTAAGAAATTAGGCGTGAAATTCGCTACTCCGGTTTTCGATGGTATCAGCAATGATGAATTGAAAGCTATTATGGAAGAAGCACAAGTCAATGCTGATGGAAAGACCGTGTTATTTGACGGTCGTACCGGTGATGCATTCGATGAACGCATAGCAGTCGGTGTTATGTATATGATTAAGTTGGCTCACATGGTCGATGACAAACTCCATGCCCGTGCTACCGGTCCTTACTCGCTTGTTACTCAACAGCCGTTGGGTGGTAAGGCGCAAAACGGCGGTCAGCGTTTCGGGGAAATGGAAGTCTGGGCATTGGAAGCCTATGGTGCTGCGCATGCCTTGCAAGAAATCCTGACCATCAAGTCGGATGACATTGTCGGTCGTACCAAGACATATGAAGCGATTATTAAGGGCAAAAACATTCCTGAACCGGGTGTTCCTGAGTCCTTCCGCGTATTGAAACATGAACTTCAGGCGTTGGCTATTGATGTCAAACTCTTGGATGAAATGGGTTCAGAAATCGATATGAAGAAGATCGAAGCGGAAGATCTGACACAAATGGCCGTATTGGAAACTGTAGATTTGGGCTTTGAGTCGACCTTGTCATTTGATGATGAGGACATTGCTGAAGCTGCAATCGTCGGTTTCGATGAATATGATGTTTAAAAAGGAGGCCTAGAAAATGAGTATTAACAATTTTGCCTCGATCCAAATCGGCTTGGCTTCACCTCAACGTATCCGTGACTGGTCGTTTGGGGAAGTCAGAAAGCCAGAAACCATCAACTACCGCTCTCAGAAGCCGGAACGTGATGGTCTGTTCTGCGAAAAAATCTTTGGTCCTTCAAAGGACTGGGAATGTTATTGCGGTAAGTATAAAAAAGTACGTTATAAAGGCGTCGTCTGCGATCGTTGCGGTGTTGAAATCACCAAGTCCAGCGTCCGCCGCGAACGGATGGGTCATATCGAGCTGGCTGCCCCCGTCGCCCATATCTGGTATTTGCGCGGTATCCCTTCACGGATGTCGCTATTATTGAACATTACTCCAAAAGCATTGGAAGAAGTCGTTTACTTCGTTTCCTGGGTCATTACGGATCCGATGGATACACCGCTGGATTACAAACAAGTTATTTCAGAACGTGAATTCCGCGAATATGCGGCGATGTACGGTCCGGGATCATTTATCGCTCAAACCGGAGCTGAAGCTGTCAAAACGATGTTGGAAAAAGTGGATCTCGAATCCGAGCACGCCTTAGTCCAACATGAATTGGTGGATGCTCAGGGTGATAAGCGCAAGAAATTAATCAAGCGCTTAGAAACCATCGAAGCCTTCCGTCATTCCGACAACAAACCGGCATGGATGGTATTGTCGGTATTGCCGGTCATCCCACCGGATCTTCGCCCGATGTTGCAACTGGATGGCGGACGTTTCGCAACAAGTGACTTGAACGATTTGTATCGTCGTGTCATTACCCGTAACAACCGCTTGCGCAAACTGCTCGAACTGGGCACTCCTGCGATCATCGTACAGAACGAAAAGCGTATGTTACAGGAAGCTGTCGATGCGCTCATCGATAACGGACGTCGCAGCAAACCGATTACCGGTGCCGGCGGTCGTGCGTTAAAATCACTTTCTCACAGCTTAAAGGGTAAGCAAGGACGTTTCCGTCAAAACTTACTGGGTAAGCGTGTTGACTTCTCTGGTCGTTCCGTTATTGCGGTCGGACCGGATTTGAAGATGTATGAATGCGGAATTCCGCGTGAAATGGCGATTCAGCTGTTCAAACCG
>JANJWY010000182.1 GCA_024709285.1 Erysipelotrichaceae bacterium | reverse complement strand
TTTCACATTTGCTCTGTCCAGTTTTCTTTCGGAAGATCTTCCGGAAGAGTTTACAAAAGGACAGGCATTGCCGAAAGAAGAATTGGTCAGCCGGCTTATCCGCAGTGACTTGCCGGATACATTAAAATATCGCTTTATGATATTGATGGAAAATCCCAATGGATTATTAAAGCATCTGTTTGATATGTATGAGCAAATCAAAGAAGATTGGCTGAAATATCAGAAAGAGTTTGAACATTTAGTTAAACTGAGTGTTCAGAAATATGAATTTATGACTGATGAACAGCTAATTGCTTTTGTGGAAAAGACAACAAACATTCGATCGATTCCGCGTCATCAAGAGATTGTTTTGGCACCGAGTGTATTCAATTATAATGCGCTGTATTTTATGGACACGCCTTGGTACCTGTCGGATGCTCCATCGATGATATGGTATTTCGGAATAAAACTGTTTGATATTTTCGAAAAAATCAATTCGACTGCTGATCAGAAACAACGATTGGCGACAGCATTGAAGGTCCTGAGTGATCAAAGCAAATTAGAAATTTTGATGCTATGCAAAAAAACACCGCAATACGGTGTAAATCTGGCTAAGCAACTCAAATTATCAACGGCGACGGTTTCGTATCATTTGAATGCATTGGTCAATCTGGGATACTTGTCATTGAATATGGAAGGAACCCGCATTTACTATCAAACGCAAAAAGGCCGGATTCAAGCGGATTTGCAGGCAATCAGTGAACTTATGGAGTAAAACCGATCTATCGTTGTAAAGAAATCCTCAGCCGAGGATTTCTTTTGCTTTTTCTGTGTTTTTAAAATGCAGTTTGGCGACTTTATTCAACATGTCAAGTCCGTGTTTGCTCAGAATGTTCGCGGCAGCCTGATCGACCTTGACACTGGCACCTTTGGGCAGTGGCATGCCTGTATAGGATTCTAATTGACTCAATGCTTCAAGAAAAGCACTGCGTGCTATGATGGCTCCGCAAGCCACCGCCAGATACTTGTTTTCTGCTTTGGTTTCAAACCGTAAATCTCTGAAGACTTCTTTTTCATCTTTCAGATATCGGTAATAACTTTCTTCCGGTGTAAACTGATCAATGATGCCGGTGAAAGGTTTTTTGACTTTCTTTTTCAAATGAAGGTAGCATTGATTATGCAATATCGCTTTAATGGCATTCATATTGTATTTTTTATGTAAAACATTGTACTTGTCATTGGGTAAAATAAGAAGGCTGTAAGGCACTTTCTTTATCAGTTCTTGGGCGATGATTTTGACATGCTCATCATCCAAGCCTTTGGTATCGGAGGGATTTAATGAGTTAACAAAATCCAGATGCTCTTGACCGATGTAAACGGCACAGACACACACAGGACCGAAATAATCACCGGTACCTACTTCATCACTGCCGCCATGTGCGAAGAATCCGCTGAAAGAAGTGATGATATTGGCATGATGCTCGGCCATCGCTCCTTGCAGGACGACTTTATGGGAGAGATACACCGTTATTGAACATTCTTCGGCAGCAATAAAACAATCCGCATAAGGGATTTTCTTGTCAGTGATTTCCTCTTTGTAAAACTCTTTGATCTTTTTGATCTGATCGGCACTAGCCGAAATCGATATTGTTTTCATACGAACACCCGAGTACATTTTAGCACACAATTGCAACCTTGACGCATTTGCTTTATCATAAAGGAGAATGAGGTGATTTTTATGACATTTCCGCCAACCTGGATCGTTTGGATAACGCCGGTTCTGCTCATTTGGCTTATACTGGCACTATGGATTGGCTACATGCGCGGCTTTTTGATTCAACTGTACAATTTGCTCGCCATGTTTGCGGCCGTATTGTTTGCTTGGATATTGAGCGAACCCTTTGCGAAGGTGTTTATGATATTTAAACCTGATTTTGACTTCTTCAATCAGACAGCCATCAAAGAACTGATATTGACAAGAATCAACTCCGCGGTTTGGTTTGTGATTTTGTTTATCGCAATATCCATTTTGATCATGCTTGGTCGGCCGTTAGTAAAAGCCGTAGGCAAAATCCCCGGATTTAAAACGATCAACAGTTTTTTCGGTGCCGTATTCGCCTTGATCGGTTATTACATTACCGTGCTGATATTAATTCTTTTATTAACGACTCCGCTGATTACCAACGGACAAACAGTAATCGAAGAGTCAGGCCTTAAATATGTCAAACAATATTCCACGGTTTTCTTTGATTATGCCAATCAGCGAATCGAAGAAAATGCGGCTATTCAAAAACTGATATCGGGTGAGAGTCTGAGTGCCTCGGACAGCTTGTCTATTAAAGACTGGCTGTTAAGCCAGGGAATCAGTGAAGCAGACATCATTAAATTTCTGGAAGGTTTAAATCAATGATATGAATGAGAATGTACAAGTACTTGAACTCGATCTGATCCTCGATCAGATCAGTAAGCACGCCTCTTTTTCTTTGGGAAAAGAAATCGTGCTTCGACAAAAACCGCAAAGCCGCCGGCTGCTGATTCAACGCAACAATGATCGCATGCGCGATGCATTGCTTTTGACTGTGCGCTTTGGCGGTTTGCCTTTTAGCGGTATCAAAGATATCCGTGACTCACTGATCAAAGCCAAGAAAGGCGGATTATTGTCAGTTGAGGAAGCTGTCTGGGTATCACGTCACGGTCACGGCTGCGAGAGCATGAAAACAGCATTACGCAAAACCGGGCTTGATGTTCCTTTTGTTTTTGATCTGGTGGACAGCTTGCAAGTCAGTCTTTCGTTAAGCCGCAAGATCGATGCCTGTTTTTCACCCAACTTTGAGGTTTTGGATTCGGCATCGCCGTTGCTCAAAGAAATCCGGGAAAAACTTCGTAAAATGGATACGGAAATCAACCGGCAGATTCAAAAATTTATTACGGCCAATGCCGACCGGCTGACCGAAACGTTGGCAACGTATCGTCATGACCGATTGGTCGTACCGGTGCGGATTTCGGATAAATATCATTTCAAAGGAGTCATTCATGGCGAATCGGCATCCGGTCAGACGGCTTATGTGGAACCGGAATTTCTTTTGAATCTCAATAATGAAAAACAAACCCTGATGTCACGGGAAGAAGATGAAATCGAGCGGATCTGCTGGGAAATCAGTGCCGCTATTTCCGTGGTTTCAGAACAATACATCGCAAATGTTGAAACACTGGGCGAACTGGATGCTTTGTTTGCCAAAGCACAGTGGGGGAAGAACCTTGATGCGACAGTTGCTGTCCTAAGTGATGACGGATTGGTTATCGAGAGGGGTCGCCATCCCTTGATTGACCGCAAACTCGTCATTGCCAATACGTACCGGTTGCAACAGCCGTACCGGATGCTGCTGATTACCGGACCCAATACCGGTGGTAAAACCGTTTCTCTGAAAGTCATCGGATTATTTACGCTGATGTTTTATTGTGGAATTCCTTTGCCTTGTGAAAGCGCAAAAATCCCTTTGTACGATGAAATCTATGTGGATATCGGCGATGAGCAGTCAATTGCCCAATCGCTTTCGACGTTTTCTTCCCATCTGGCACGCATTGCCCGAATCACGAAACATTGTACCAAAGATTCTTTGATTTTATTGGATGAACTTGGAGGCGGAACCGATCCCAATGAAGGAGAAAGTCTTGCCATTGCGATATTAGAGCATTTACGTATCAAAGAAGCTTCGGTCATCGCAACAACACATTATAACCGCTTAAAGAGTTATGGTGCTCAGCATGGCGAAATCTTGTTGGCGTCCGTGCAGTTTGATCTTGAGCAGCTTCGCCCGACTTATAAGTACATTGAAGGATTGGCGGGTCAGTCGTATGCACTGGATATTGCCTTACGTTTTGAGCTTGATGAGCAAATCGTAACCATGGCGCGCCAGTTGAAAGAGGAAGGTAAATCCGAGGTCAGCAAGATTTTGGAGAAACTTGAAAATCAGCTGGATGAAAACCGGAAAATTGAGGAAAACCTGAACAAACAACTGGAGGATGCGAAGAACCGAGAATCGGAATTAGCCGTGAGACTGTCGGATTTTGAGCGAAGCAAGCAGGGATTGTTTGATCAAGCCAAAATAGAGGCAAATGCTTTGGTCGAAGATGCTCTGATCAAAACCGAGGAGTTTCTTCAGCAGCTGAAAGAACAAGAAAAACCGCATCAGCGTTTGGAAATCAAAAAGCAGTTGGAAGAGATGGTCGATGCGGATGAAGAAGTTGAAGT
>JANJWY010000173.1 GCA_024709285.1 Erysipelotrichaceae bacterium | reverse complement strand
CGTAGACAGAGTTTGGTCCTCCGGATAGGATGATGCCTTTGATTCCTTCGATATCCTTTAGTTGTGTTGCGGTGATGTCATGGTGACGAAGTTCGCTGTAGACGCCCATTTCGCGGATGCGTCGGGCGATGAGTTGGTTGTACTGGCTGCCGTAGTCCAGGACGATGATCTTATTTACCACGGTAGTTCGGTGCCTCCTTGACGTTGTCTACATCGTGCGGGTGTGATTCTTTTAATCCCGCGTTGGTTATCTTCATGAATTTTGCATAGTCTTTCATATCTTTAATGGTTTTGCATCCGCAGTATCCCATGCCTGAGCGCAATCCGCCGAGCATTTGGTACAGGACTTCGTTAATAGATCCTTTGTAAGGGACGGTTGCTTCGATTCCTTCCGGAACCAGTTTTTTCAGTTCTTTTTGGCCGCCTTGGAAGTAGCGGTCGCTGGATCCGCGTTGCATGGCTTTTAAGGATCCCATGCCAATGTAGCTTTTTACTTTGCGGTTGTTGATTTCGACGACTTCTCCAGGGGTTTCTTCGCATCCGGCTAATAGTCCGCCGAGCATGACGCAGTCTGCGCCGGCTGCGAGTGCTTTGGAGATATCACCGGATATCTTGATGCCGCCATCGGCGATGATACCGACGCCGTATTGTTTTGCGACTTGGTATACATCGTTGATGGCTGTCAGTTGCGGTACACCGACACCTGCGACGACGCGGGTGGTACAGATGGATCCGGGGCCGACGCCGACTTTGATGCATGTGGCTCCGGCGTAAATTAAATCGATGGCTGCCTGGGCAGTTACGATGTTGCCGCCGACGATGTCGAGGTCTGGGTATAGTTGCTTAACTTTTCGAACGGTTTCGATAACACCCGCGGAGTGTCCATGAGCGCTATCAACGGCTAAAATGTCTACCCCGGCGTCAACCAATGCCTGGATCCGTTCAAGGGTTGAGCTGGATACACCTACGGCCGCTCCAACACGCAGTTTTCCGTTTCCATCGACACAAGCATCGGGGTATTCATCAGAAATTTTTGTTTCTTTGACACGTCGGACCATGTCTGCTTGTTGTTGTACAGTGAGGTTTTTGTGGATGAATCCCAGGCCTCCGGCAAGTGCCATTGCTCTTGCCATGGCTTCTTCGGTTACTGTATCCATAGCTGCGGATATGATGGGTACATTTAAGGATATTTTGCTTGTCAGTTGTGTCTTTAATGTTACATCGGCTGGGACTACTTGTGAGAATGCTGGGATAAGAAGGCAGTCATCGTACGTGTATCCTTCCTTTTGAATTTTTCCGTTCATGTTGTCCATTAATTGTTTCCTCCTTATTCGACAATGTCTGTCAGGGTGTTTATTACTTGTTGGGTGTTTACATCAATCAGTCCGATGTCCGTTAGTTTGACTTCCGGGATGACGGGTAGTGAGATAAATGATAACATCAAAAATGGGTTAAATGTATGATATTTGAGAAAATATCCTGCTTTTGTATGTAAATCTTCCAATTGAGCTACTAGATCCTCGAGTTTTCGGTTTGTCATCAGTCCGGCGATTTCTAAGCTGACTTGGGCCAGGATTTTTCCGTCGTTGGCAACGACGTATCCACCTTCACTTTTACGTAATTGCTCTATGGCCATGATGATATCAAAGTCGTTGGTTCCGATGGCAATGATATTGTGTGAGTCATGGGCAACAGTAGTCGCAATAGCTCCACCGGTCAAGCCGAATCCTTTTACTGCACATACGCCGATGTTGCCGGTTTGGTTGTGTCGCTCGATTACGACCAGTTTTGCCTGATCCTTCTCAATACTTGGAACGAATTGACCGAAAAGATTCTTATCAGTGATTTCGATGTGCAAAGGTGTGATGACGCCTTCTGGTATGATTTTGATCATTTTTAAGGCATTATATTGTCCCATGTTGCATTGGATATCAGAGACTTGATATTCTGCACAATTAATGGAGAATTTGACTCTTTCAGGTATCGGTACTTCGATGTGTGCTTTGGGGTTCAGAGGTGTTCCATTGATTGCGATCAGTTTCCCGTTTTTGAATACTTCTTCGGCGTGAATATGATTCAAATCGCTGAATATAAAGAAGTCAGCTTTATATCCTGGTGCTATGGCACCTTGATTGTCAAATTTATAGTGTCTGGCGGGGTTCAGTGTCGCCATGGTGATGGCCAATACAGGATCAAGTCCCAGTTGTATGGCTAAGTTGACAGCAGCATCGACACCCCCTTCGCTTACGATATCATCCGGATGGCGGTCATCGGTGCAAAAGCAAATCTGGTGAGCATTTTTTTCGTTGACTGCCGGCAGCAGATTTTTAAGATTCTTGATGACGCTGCCTTCGCGGATGAAGACTGTGATTCCGCGTCGTAATCTGTCGATCATATCATCGATTTGACCGCATTCGTGGTCGTTACGGATTTGCAGGGATGCATACAGGTCCAAATCACTTTGGTTCAGTACACTGCCGTGTCCATCGATGCTGCGGTTTCTTTCAATCGCATCAGCAATTTTTACCATCATATCATCATCATGTCTGACAGCTTCCAGGTCCATGACTTCTGCTAAGCCAAGGACTTTGGGATGTGAATAGAATGGTCGTAAATCTTCAGCGTTAAGAATAGCACCGGCGTGCTCCAGCCGAGTGGATGGAACGCAGGATGGCAGAACGATTTGTATGTCCAGGTCACAATTTTCGGCACAATCAAGCATGTATTTTATACCGTCTTGTCCGCATACATTTGCGATTTCGTGGGGATCGGCAATGATTTTTCCGATTCCTCGGGGGATGAAGATGTCATTGAGTACCATGGGTGTGACCATCGTTGATTCAATATGAATATGGGCATCGGTAAACAGTGGAGCTACATAGCGTCCTTTTCCTTCAATGACATTCTCAGCTTCGATGTTACCAAATCCTAAAATCAACCCTTGGTCGATTACAAGATTGCCATGATGTATTTCCCGGGTCAGGGTATTGATGATGTTAAGATTTCTTATACAACATTCCGGTTTTATTTTTCCGGTGTGTATGTCTCTGATTCTTTTCAATTGCTCTGTTTTATCCATATAACCCCATTTGGATAAAGAAACGGAAAGCATCCGTACTTTCCGTTTTCATATCTCTTTTATTGTATCGTTCACTTGAAATATGGCTGTTCATCGCAAAAATACCGAAATTTACGGTTTTGTATGAAATTTTCATATCAATGTTTGAGATTTTCATACAAATCCTCCTTTATATTAACAAAAAACTTCCGTCATTCGACGGAAGTAGCATAAAAAATGTGCTGCTTCCATCGTAGTCCGGTCATTTACGGTGACCAGGTAGAGACTCTCGCGCCTTATTCGCAAGGATATACGGTGTTTTAGTTTGGGATTATTCTAACACACCACCATCGTCTTGTCGATAATGTTTTGTCGTTTATTTACTTGAACTATATCACGAAATGAGGTTTAATGAAATAAGTTATCCGTGTGCGGAGATGAGGTGAGTCCATGGAGAACATTCAGCTTTTCGTTTTTGATATTGATGGGACATTGATCGAGCACAAATCGAATCAGGTATCCACTTCTACCCAACTGGCAATCCAACAGTTAAAGTCGGCGGGCAAGGAAGTACTGATTGCGACCGGTCGGGCGTTTTATTTTATTCCTGAGTCTGTCAAACTTGTAGTGAATCCGGATTATTACGTATGTATCAACGGGCAATGCCTTCTTGATAAAAGCGGTTATTTCCTCAAGCGATACGACCTCGATAAAGAGGATGTTTTCAATTTGACGGAGTGGTGTATTGCCAATAAAGTTGCGGTCGGACTGAAGATGGCGGATGCAGTTGAGGTTTATTATAATTTTGATGAATTTATCAAAACCTATGTCAAGGGGCAGGATTATCGAAAAATCTTGCGTGATCGTACGGGTTTGGATGTCCGTTTAAGTCAGGAAATTCCGATGGGTATGTTTTTGATTGGGAATGAAGATTTAGTTCTCAGAATCAAAAATGATTTTAAGTCACTTTCTATTACGCGCAGTTATGCTGGTGCTTTTGATGTCTTTGCCAAGGGAGATGGTAAGTCTAGAGCCATCGAATATGTCATCGAGGCATTGCAAATCGGATGGGACAATGTCATGGTGTTTGGTGATGGTGAGAATGATATTGATATGATTCAAAAAGCCCATATCGGTGTGGTGATGGGTAATGCTCAAGTCGAAGTCCAGTCTCATGGTGATTTCGTTACAAAATCAGTGGGTGAAGATGGAATCGTATTTGCGC
>JANJWY010000187.1 GCA_024709285.1 Erysipelotrichaceae bacterium | reverse complement strand
AGTAAAATCGCAGAAATCGAAAAAGCGGAGGACAAATGAAAGATCTTGTAATACAACAGGCCATTGCCCATGAATTGGGTCGGCAACGTCACAACATCGAGTTGATCGCTTCTGAAAACTATGTTTCTGCAGATGTTCTTGAAGCTATGGGAAGTGTCCTTACAAACAAATATGCGGAAGGTTATCCGCATAAACGTTATTATGGCGGATGCGAATATGTGGATATTATTGAAGATTTGGCCAGAGAACGACTCGTTGAAATATTTGGCTGTGATCATGCCAATGTTCAGCCTCATTCCGGTTCGCAGGCCAACATGGCGGTATATATGACCGTTTGTCAGCCCAATGATACCATCTTAGGTATGGATTTAAGTTCTGGCGGTCATCTGACCCATGGACACCCGATGAATTTCTCCGGAAAACTATATAACTTTGTAAGTTATGGTGTTAAGAAGGAAGATGAAACAATTGATTATGAGGATGTACGTGAGAAGGCGCATTTGGTAAAACCGAAACTGATCGTTGCGGGGGCAAGTGCTTACTCACGAATCATAGACTTTAAAAGATTCAGAGAAATTGCGGATGAAGTCGGTGCTTATCTGATGGTGGATATGGCTCATATCGCCGGTTTGGTCGCTTCCGGACATCATCCATCACCCGTTCCTTATGCGCACTTTGTCACATCGACAACACATAAAACCCTTCGAGGACCGCGAGGCGGGATTGTCTTGTGTAAAAAAGAGTTCGCTCAGGAATTGGATAAGAATGTATTTCCTGGGATGCAGGGAGGACCGCTGATGCACATCATCGCGGCTAAAGCGGTGAGCTTCTATGAAATTCTTCAATCCGATTTCAAAGGATATCAGGCGCAAGTCGTTGCTAACGCAAAGGCGTTGGCCGATGAACTTACAAAACAAGGATTTCGAATCGTTTCTGGCGGAACGGATAATCACTTGGTGTTGGTAGATGTAAAAACGAATTTTTCTTTGACTGGCAAAGAAGTAGAAAAACGTTTGGACTTGGTGGGGATCACGTGCAATAAAAACACGATTCCTTATGATACTGAAAAGCCGTTTATTACCAGTGGCATCCGTTTGGGTGCACCGGCCATGACTACGCGCGGATTAAAGGAAGAACAGTTTAGGTTAATCGCCCGCTGGATTGCGAAAGTCGTGAAGGAAGGCGATAAACAAGAAGTTTTAGATGAGGTATTAATTCAGGTTAAACAGCTGACGGATCAATATCCGTTGTACCAATAGGAGGAAAATTATGTTACATGTTCTGAATCACCCCTTGATCACGCATAAATTGGCTATCATGCGCAGGGTTACTACCGGCACCAAGGACTTTCGTGATAACCTCGAAGAAATTGCCGGTTTGATGGCTTATGAAATTTCAAGAGACATTCCGATTAAGCCGGTAACGGTCGAAACACCGATGGGTTTGTGTGATACTTATGAAATGGCGAAGGATATCGTGCTTGTTCCTATTTTGCGTGCCGGACTGGGAATGGTCGATGGTATTTTAAATCTGATGCCGACCGCAAAAGTAGGGCATGTCGGTTTGTATCGCAATGAAGAAACCCTGCAACCGGTGGAATACTATGCCAAGTTCCCTTCGAATTCACCTGAATCAGTAGTTATGGTTCTCGATCCGATGTTGGCGACGGGTGGCTCGGCTTCCGCTGCAATCTCTTCGCTGAAAAACCGCGGGTGTTCAATGATCAAACTGGTATGTCTGGTGGGTGTTCCGGAAGGAGTCGCGCGTATTGAAGCCGATCATCCGGATGTTGATATTTATCTGGCAGCTTTGGATGAGAAACTAAATGAAATCGGTTATATCGTTCCTGGTTTGGGCGATGCCGGTGATCGTATTTTCGGAACGAAATAATGAAAAAAGCACTGGTTGTTGCTTTACAATTGGGATTTTCGATTGGCGGAATGATCACGTTGTCGACTTTATTGGGTTTATGGCTTGATGGAGTGCTAAAGACAACGCCGTTTTTGACCGTCTTGGGATGTCTGTTGGGAGTCGCAAGTGCTTTTAAATATCTGATTGATTGGACGCGTGAAAACTAATGGGAGAATTTCTGGAAAACGTTGCCAAAAAAACGGCAATAATTGGCTTTTTAGTCGGTTTGGCTTTATTGTTTTGGCGGATTGATTTTGGTCTGGGATTGTGGCTTGGAGTGTTTGTTGCGCAGGTAACTTTGCGATTATCGGCTTATTATTATGATCAGATGTTGTTTCAAGGGAAGTTTAAATGGATGGGATTTATTTTCTTTGCTGTTTTGAATTATGGTCTGATGGGATTAGCCCTTTACTTTGGGATAATTTTCACAAAAATATTCAATATATATCTAGTAGCGGTTGGGTTGGTTATGGTAAAATACGGTATGTATGTGGCAGAGATACACATACCTAAGCGAAAGGGGTGATGCAGCGATGATGGTCGGATTACAAATACAGCTTCAGGCCGAAGTATTTTCGATTTTAATCGTTACATCGGTCGTTCTGGCATTGATTTATGCTGTTAACCGCGCAATAAGCAAAGCAGATCCATTGGAAAAACCTAAAGGCTTGGTCCTTCTCGGTGTGTTGTATGTGCAAATGATGTCGAGTATCACTCAAGGCAACATGGGTGTTAAGGCAGCACAGTCATATGCTCCTTACATCGGATCACTGGCCTTGTATTTGTTTTTCAGCAATATTTCCGGGTTGTTTGGGTTAGCCCCTCCGACTGCAAATTACAGTGTAACGCTGACATTTGCCTTAATAACGTTTATTATGATTCAGCGGACGGTGTATATTACCGGAGGATTCAAGCAGTTCTTCCATCGGTTCATCGAACCTTATCCGCCATTTATCGTAATGAACATTTTCGGAACATTTGCACCTCTGGTTTCCATGTCGTTGCGTTTGTTTGGAAACATTACCAGCGGTGGAATCATTATGGCATTGCTCTACACATTTACCGGATTTGTTTCACATTTTCTGATCGGATTCATTCCGGTTCTAGGTCAGTTTGACTTTATCGGTCCGATCATTGCGCCGGCGTTGCATGCTTATTTTGATGTTTTTACCGGCTTTATTCAAATGTTTGTATTTATTTCATTGACTACGGTATTTATCGGGAATGAACTTCCCGTAGAGGAATAAGAAAAGGAGAAATAACTTATGGAACTCGCACGTGGATTAGTAGCTATCGGGGCTGGATTAGCCATTATGACCGGTATGATGACCGGTGCCGGACAAGGATATGCAGCTGGTAAAGCCGTTGAAGCTGTTGCCCGCAATCCGGAAGCAGAAACCAAGATTCGCTCAATGTTGATCTTGGGTGGCGCTATTGCCGAAACTTGTGCTATTTACGGTATGCTCATTGCGTTTTTATTAATGTTCGTATTCAACTAAGTCATTGTTGTTACACTTGGAGGTGATAGGTTATGATCGATATCGATATCATGGGGAAACTCTTCCCGGATCTCAGAACGATGTTGGTCCAGTTAACCGCTACCGGTGTTTTACTTTATGCGTTTAGACGCTATTTATGGAAACCGGTATCGGAATATTTGGAAAAACGGGCTCAGCATTCTCAGCAGCTCATTGAGGAAGCCCGCTTACTAAAAGATGAGGCTGAACAGAGCAAAGCACATGCAATCGCTGAGTTGCGTCAGGCGTCTGTGGATGCTGTCAAAATCATCGAACGTGGCGTGAGTGAAGGAAAACGTATTAAAGATACGTTGGTTTCGGATGCCCGTCGTGAAGCGCAGCAAAAACTGGATACTGCAAGACGTCAGTTGGAAGCTGAAAGACTGGCGATGGAAACGGATATTCACCGTGAAATCGTCGATGTTGCTTTATTGGCAGCCGGCAAACTGATGGAAGGCCGTATGGATGAAAGCTCGGACCGCTTAGCTGTTGAGAGATTTATCAAGGATGCTGTTAACTAATGGAAAAGGTCGCGAGCAGGTATGCGCAGGCCCTTTTTGAGTTTGCTTGCGAATCAGACAAAGTAGATTTATGGCAACATCAAATGCGATGGGTCCATCAGGCTTTTCAACAAGATTCTCAAATCGGTGATTTCTTCAGTCATATCCGGATTGAGGCCAATCAGAAAAAAAGCGTTTTCAAGGAGATCTTTTCAAACAGGATCGACAGTGATATCGTTAACTTCTTCTGTTTGTTGATTGATAAACGCAGAGTCAGTCAATTTAGTGAGATTGCCAAAGAGTTTCATATTCTGTGCAATCAAAGCAAAGGCATAAAAGAAGGTACAATATATTCTACGCGCCTTCTGGATATCGATGAAATTAGGCGAATTGAGGAATCAGTTTCGCAGAAAATGAATTTGAATGTCGAACTTACCAATAAACTGGATCCGCAATTGCTCTCCGGTGTCCGGGTCATTGTCGATGATGTCGTCATGGATGGATCGTTGAAAAACAAAATTGAAAGTTTGCGACATGTTTTATTGAAAGGAAGCAGGTGAGGTTATGGAATTAAGACCTGAAGAAATAAGTGCGTTAATCAAAAGTCAGATTAAGCACTATGAAAACCGTCTGGACGCCAGTGATGTCGGATATGTTATCAGCGTTGGGGATGGAATTGCATTATTGCACGGTTTAAACAACGCGATGGCAGGCGAACTTTTATTGTTCCCGAATGATGTCGTCGGAATGGTACTGAACCTGGAAGAAGATCATGTCGGAGCTGTTTTGATCGGTTCGGACAGTCTGATCAAAGAGGGCGATGAAGTGCGTCTTACCGGCCGCATCGTTGAAGTTCCGGTGGGGGATGAACTGCTCGGACGTGTCGTCAATGCTTTGGGTGTGCCGATTGATGGCGGACCTGCCTTAACCACGAAGAAATATCGTCCGGTCGAACGTGTTGCACCTGGGGTCATGACACGTAAGTCCGTTCATCAGCCGGTTCAAACCGGTTTGAAAATCGTTGACTCCATGATTCCTATCGGCCGAGGACAACGTGAATTGATCATCGGTGACCGTCAAACCGGAAAGACAGCCTTGGCGATTGATACCATTATTAATCAACACGATCAAAATATGCTTTGTATTTACGTGGCGATCGGTCAAAAGGCCTCGACGGTTGCACAAATCGTTGAAAAGCTGCGTCATCACGATGCTATGAAATATACGACTATTGTTGCTGCTACTGCTTCAGAAATGGCTCCTTTGCAATACATCGCACCGTATGCCGGCTGTGCAATCGGTGAAGAATGGATGGAAGAAGGAAAAGATGTTCTCATCATTTATGATGATTTATCCAAACATGCGGTGGCTTATCGTACGATGTCATTATTGTTACGCCGTCCACCGGGACGCGAAGCGTATCCTGGGGATGTTTTCTACTTGCACTCGCGATTACTTGAACGTGCGGCAAAGTTAAATGAAAACTATGGCAGCGGTTCATTGACGGCTTTGCCGATCATTGAAACACTTGCCGGTGATATCAGTGCTTATATCCCGACCAATGTAATTTCAATTACCGACGGACAATTGTTCTTACAGTCTGAGCTGTTCAATTCCGGTGTTCGTCCGGCAGTTGACAGCGGTTTATCTGTATCCCGGGTAGGTTCGGCTGCCCAAACCAAAGCCATGAAACAAGTCGCCGGGTCATTGAAGCTTGAGTTGGCTCAATACCGTGAACTGTTGGCATTTGCTCAGTTTGGTTCTGACTTAGACAGTGCAACCAAACGGGTCATCGATCATGGCGCCCGTTTAACCGAATTGTTGAAACAAGGTCAGTATGTTCCGATGGAGCTGGCTTATGAAGTTCTATCGCTTTATAGTGCAAAACATCGTTTCCTTGAAACGTTGGAAGTTACGGATATTAAGAAGTTCGAATCTGAAATGCATGTTTATTTCAAACAGGAGCATCCGGAGATCGTAGCTGAAATTAATGAGAAAAAGGTCATTTCCGATGAGTTAAACGGTCGGATGATGAACGCAATGAAGACTTTTGTTGACTTGTTCAAAAAGATGAAAGGCATTTAGTTATGGCTACCGGTAAGCAAGCCATAAAAAGGCGTATCCGCTCGGTCGAGGCTACCAAAAAAATTACTCAAGCCATGGAATTGATTGCTACCAGTAAACTGAAACGGCAGAAGGAAAAAATGGAGCAGAATCGCGAGTATGCCCATGTCATGAAAAACATGGTGTCAAAGATTCTTTCAACTTCGTATGTCGATGAAGTGATATGGATGAAAAAACGTGAAGATACCCGACCGCTGACGATCATCTTCACATCCGATTTGGGATTATGTGCCGGATACAATTCGAACATGCTGAGATTTTTCAAACTCAAGGTTAATCCGAAACACCCAGTGCTATTAATAGGGTTAAAGGGTTACTCATGGTTGAAGAATCGTAATTTCAACTTACTGAGCGAATTAATGAAAAGTGACGATCTGAGTTTTCAAGAAGTGAGTACGGTCGTTAACAGAGCTCTGGAAATGTTTGAATCAGAAGAAATCACCAGTATCAATGTGTTATTTACACATTTTGTCAACTCAGTTTCTTTTGAACCGGAAATGATCCGATTATTACCGGTCGAAGAGGACTTTGCTAAGACTGAGGAAGCCTATGTAGAAACGATTTTCGAACCCAGCGGTGCAGACATTCTGAATTATCTGATTCCGATGTATGTCCGTTCGGTTACTTATAGTTGCTGGTTGGAAACCAAGACCAGCGAGCAGGCATCACGGCGCATGGCTATGGAGAATGCGACGGACAATGCCGAAGAAATCATCGATAAACTAGTATTGCAATACAATCAGTCGCGTCAGGCAGCCATCACTCAGGAAATTTCTGAAATCGTGGCTGGTGCGGACGCACTGTAATGGAGGGTCATATGGATAAAATCAACGGTAAGCTGTTGCAAATCATCGGTCCGGTCGTAGATATTCGTTTCAGCGGTAAACAATTACCGTATTTGTATAATGCCATCGATATACCTTTGAAAGAAGGTAAATTGGTAGTTGAGGTTGCTCAGCATGTAGGTGATGATGTCGTCCGCTGTATTTCCATGGGTTCTACCGATGGATTGGTCCGCGGCATGGAAGCCATCGATACCGGAAAATCCATTTCGGTTCCTGTCGGTAAAGAAGTTTTGGGCAGAATGT
The DNA here is from genome assembly GCA_024709285.1 of Erysipelotrichaceae bacterium. GTDB lineage: Bacteria > Bacillota_I > Bacilli_A > Erysipelotrichales > Erysipelotrichaceae > UBA2227. The sequence continues at coordinate 9,382 of JANJWY010000187.1, read as the reverse complement.
TCAATGTATTGGGTGATCCGATTGACGGTATGGGAGATATTCCGGCCGAAGTCAAAAGAGACCCGATTCATCGTGAAGCGCCAACTTTTGAACAGCAACAAACCAGTGCCGAGATTTTGGAAACGGGAATTAAGGTCATTGACCTGTTATGCCCGTATGCCAAGGGTGGTAAAATCGGTCTGTTTGGCGGAGCTGGTGTCGGTAAGACGGTCGTCATGCAAGAGCTGATTCACAACATCGCGAAGGAACATGGCGGTTTGTCGGTCGTTGCCGGTGTCGGTGAAAGAACGCGCGAAGGAAACGATCTGTATCATGAAATGAATGATTCAGGCGTTTTAAATAAAACAGTTTTGGTTTATGGTCAGATGAATGAATCGCCGGGTGCCCGTATGCGCGTCGCTCTTTCAGGGTTGACGATGGCAGAGCACTACCGTGATGTCGATCATCAGGACGTATTATTATTTATTGACAATATTTTCCGATTCACACAGGCCGGTTCGGAAGTTTCGGCTCTGTTAGGCCGGATGCCGTCAGCCGTCGGTTATCAGCCGACACTTGCGACCGAGATGGGACAGCTTCAAGAGCGCATCACATCAACCAAGGACGGATCGATCACTTCGGTTCAGGCGATTTATGTTCCTGCCGATGACTTGACGGACCCTGCCCCTGCAACTGCTTTTACTCATTTGGATGCCAAAACGGTTTTGGACCGTAATATTGCGGCACTAGGAATTTATCCGGCGGTTGATCCGTTGGAATCTACCAGCCGTATGTTGGACCCGCTTGTTGTAGGAGATGAGCATTATGATGTTGCCCGTGGCGTACAGTCATTGTTGCAACGGTATAAAGAACTTCAGGACATTATCGCGATTTTGGGTATGGATGAACTTTCGGAAGAGGATAAAGTCATTGTTAACCGGGCACGCCGGATTCGTAACTTCTTATCACAGCCATTCCATGTTGCCGAACAGTTTAACGGTATTCCGGGTACGTATGTTCCTTTGGATGAAACCGTACGCAGCTTCCGTGAAATTTTGGATGGTAGAGCGGATGAACTGCCTGAACAAGCATTTATGTATGTAAGTACGATTGAAGGTGCGTTTGAAAAAGCCAAAGGATTAGGTAAGTAAGATGTTCACGGTTCGTATCGTTACGCCAAGAGGACTTTATCGCGAACTTAACACATCGATCCTCAATGTTGTCTCTACGGAAGGTCAGTTAGGTATTTTACGCAATCATATGCCTCTGGTTGCGATTCTGATCATTTCGATGTTGACGACGGTAGAGGAAGATGGACGTCACCGATATGCCATTTCAGGTGGAACGTTGTATTTTAAGGACAATGTGGCTACGATCATGACGGATGCAGTTGAACGCAGCGATGAAATTGATATTGAGCGTGCTCAACGCGCTAAACAGCGGGCTGAAGAACGCATCAAGACAGTTGCGGAAGAACAAGACCTCATTCGGGCTCAAATTGCTTTGCAACGGGCTCTTAACCGAATAAACACAGCAAAATAGCGGCGCATTATGCGCTGCTTCTTTTTTATCATTTCGGGTATATGTTATACTTATTGAGGGGTACGTATGAAAAAAGAACTGAAAATCATCCTGATTGTCACTATCGGATGTATCGTCATGGCATTAACCGATGGACTGTGGCAACCCGGATATGCAATGAAGTCCGCCGTTAAGATCTTTTTCTTTTTAGGGTTACCAATCTTTTTTCTTAGAAAAGAAATGACATCTAAGTTGTTTGGTCTGAAAAAAGAGACATTACCTAGGTTGCTTGCTTTAGGATTAGGAATATATGGATTCATTATGTCTGCTTATTTTATTCTTGGCCCATACTTTGATTTCACATCGGTTGTCAGTGGTCTTGAAGAACAGCTGGGCGTAAATGCAAGCAACTTCATATTCGTCGCGGTATATATTTCTATCGCAAATTCACTGTTAGAGGAGTACTTTTTCAGAGGAGTGGCATTTATTGAATTAAAAAGTTTAACTTCAAGAGGATTTGCTTACGGATTCAGCGCAGGGATGTTCGCTTTGTATCATGTAGCGATGTTGATCGGTCTGTTTGACTGGTATTTGATCGTGTTGATGATGGTGACTTTGATTGTTGGCGGATTCATTTTTAACTATATCAATGAAAAGGAAGGTTCAATTTTGGCTTCATGGGCTGTTCACTTGTTTGCTAATCTGGCAATCAATACGGTTGGTTTGATATTGTTTGGTATTTTGTAAAGGAGGACAGCTATGCTAGATCCGATTCCCCGCATATTATTGCACATGTTCACGTTTTTCTTAGCTATGGCCGGGTTGAGCAGTGTGGATTTTACGAAGTTCATCAAAAAGAATAAGGTGACAGAAGCACAGATTTTATATATTTCCGTAGCCATGGTTTTGGGTTATACGATGGCACAGTTTCTATTGGCCTTATTGTGGAATTAAGGTGAAATGTGGTTTGGCTTGGTTTTTTTGTGTTATAATATCGGTGCTTGACTAAATGGGAGGTTTTTATATGTTTTCTAAACTAGTTGGAATAGATTTGGGTACTGCGAATATGTTGATTTATGTCAAAGGCGAAGGCATCGTTTTAGATGAACCTTCAGTCGTTGCGCTTGAGGCTGATTCAAAAAAATGTCTTGCTGTTGGGCAAGAAGCGAAGGATATGCTTGGTCGTACACCGGGACGCATTTTAGCCATCCGTCCGTTAAAAGACGGCGTAATTGCGGATTTTGAAGTTACGGAAATCATGCTTCAGTATTTCATTAAGAAACTAAAACTGAAAGGAATGTTTTCCCGTCCGACGATTTTGATTTGCTGTCCGTCCAATATTACTTCCGTAGAACGTAATGCTATTCGTGATGCTGCTTACAGAGCAGGCGCGAAGCGTGTGTATATTGAAGAAGAGCCAAAAGTGGCTGCCATCGGAGCAGGATTGGACATTTCCAAACCGAGCGGTTCAATGGTCTTGGACATCGGCGGTGGTACAACGGATGTCGCAATTTTATCGCTGGGTGACATCGTTACAAGTACTTCCTTAAAGGTTGCCGGAGATAAGATGGATCGTGACATTATCAAGTATGTCAAGGATTCCTATAAACTGTTGATTGGTGATCGTACCGGTGAAGAAATCAAAAAGCGCATCGGAACCGCTTGGCGCGGATCCCGTGCAGATACGATGGAAGTGTCCGGTCGTGACTTGGTCACCGGGTTACCTCATACCATTACCATTAATTCAGAGGAAACCGAGTTGGCTATGCGTGAGAGCATGCAGGATATTGTCCGTGCCTGCCGTACCGTGTTGGAACAAACTCCGCCGGAATTATCGGCAGATATCGTTACCCGCGGAATCGTATTGACAGGCGGCGGTGCCTTGTTGAAAGGTATCGATCAGCTGTTGATGAATGAGTTGAATGTTCCTGTATATGTTGCCGAGAATGCACTTCGCTGCGTAGCGGAAGGCACCGGGATCATGTTGGAGAATTTACACTTAGTGCGTTAAAAAAAGGACTTCGGTCCTTTTTTCATATCACACTGACGATGTCACCGGGAGTTAAGTTTCCTCCCTGAATCACTTTGCAAAATAATCCTTCATATGGCAGTAAACTGATCCCATAGGTTCGGGTAACGACACTTGGATGATCTTCTTTGCCAATCTGACTCACTTGAAGGATAACGGAATCGCCAAGTTGCAGTTTTGATCCGGGACCAATTTCACTGAAATCTATTCCGTCAATCATAATATTTTCCGCAAAACTTCCCGGATGTAAATCAAGTTCGGGATGTTTTTCTTTTGCACGCAGAAAACTCTGATAGTTTAGACATGTCACTTGTCGATCCCAATCACCGGAATGGCCGTCTCCGACAATCCCTTGTAGAGTAATCTTTACAGAAGCAACTTCCTTTTTCAATACACCGCGCTCTTCACTGATACAAATCGAAATTACTTTTCCACCCATACGTTCACTCCTTTACCATGTGTTTATGATATTTAATTTTGAATCCTTAAACAAATACACCTTCCCACAATCAAAGGGGTCCATAACTGATTCATGACTGATCATCAATACGGTCTTACCGAGACTCAACAATCGTTCTTTAATTAACTGATAAGCCAACAGGCGTGAACTTTCATCCATGTATGATGTCGGTTCATCGAGCAAATAAACATCCGCATCTGTACACAGAGTTCTCACCAAAGCCACCTTTTGACGCTCACCACCGGACAGCCGTTTGACTGACTGATTGATGATGGATTCAGCCTTGAGTGATACAAGCATTTGCTTTGCGAGTTCAGCATCTAGGAAATTATCTAGCACCTTAGGGGCAAACAAGTGAAACTGCTGGGGCTGATATACCCAGCTTCCCAACATCACACAACTTCCGGAATCAGGGCTTGACCATCCGGTCATGCATCGAAACAAACTGCTCTTACCACAACCGTTTTCTCCTTGAATGATATGAACAATCCCTTCTTCAAATGTAATATTTTCGATATGCAATAATTTCTTATGGTTTAAGACAATCGATAAATCAGTACAGCGGATCATGACTTACCTCCTTAAACAAACTGTGGACAAGCCAGTTGACACTGAAACTGATCAGTAACAAGGCAATTCCCAAATACAGTGCTGTTGAATAATTTCCCTGATTGGTTTCCAGTACGATGGCCGTCGTCATCACGCGTGTTTTGTAACGGATATTGCCACCGACCATCATTACTGCACCAACTTCGGCCATGGCGCGTCCAAATCCTAATAAGACAGCGGCTAAAAGGCCGTAGCGCAGTTCACTGATCAAGAATCTTATCTGCTGCTTTTTTGGAATATTTAGACCAAAACACGTTTCAAGAAAAACGGCTTTTATTGGCAATACCAATGGATATACACTTGCAACAATCAAAGGAAAAACTATCAGCACTTGTGCCGTGATAATCGCAGTTTTGGAATACAGCAAACGAAAACTGCCCAACGGACCGGCATTGGATAAAAGAAGAAATATCGTGATTCCGGCAAGGACAGGCGGCAGACCGGCTAAACTAGAAAATACCGGTCGCAGTCGTAAGGCCATCCGGGATTTGCTTAATCCTAGAAAAAGCCCTAAAGGCACCGCAAAAATCGCGGCGATCGTAGTCGAGCTCAAGGAGACTTGCAGGCTGGTCAGAATGATGTCAATAATTTCTTTCATGTTACTCCGTGAAGAACAGTGTTTCTCCGTATGTTTCTTTGCCGTACTCAGCAATCAATTTCAAAGCTTTTTCGCTTAACATCCAACGCTCAAATGCTTTCGCAGTTTCTACATCCACATTGGCCACTTTATCCGGATTAATAACGATAATGGAATAATCATTTTTCAAATCAGGACTCTCACTGACGATAACTTTCAATGAAAGTTTGTCTTTCATCGATAAGAAAGTAGCTAAGTCAGTCAGTGTATAGGCTTGTTTTTCACTGGCCATCGTTAAGGTAGCACCCATGCCTGATCCGGCAGAAACATAGAAACTTGTATCCGCTGATACAACTTCAGCATCCAATCCGGCAAGTTTCCAGATTGCTTTTTCTTTGCTGTGGGTACCTGATTTATCCCCGCGGGAAATAAAAGGGGATTTTGCTGACTCGATTTTTTTAAATGCATCCGCAGCACTCAAATCCTTTATTTGGACTGGATCTCCGGAAGGTCCGACGATAACAAAGAAATTATACATAAACGTCGAACGTTTAATACCATAACCTTCATCAACAAATGTTTTTTCGGCTGCGGGTGAATGTACCAACAGCACATCGGCATCGCCTCTTTTTCCTGCTTCAAGTGCAGCACCTGATCCTAAGGAAACAATTTCCAGATTGATGTTGGCTTCTTCCAGAATATACGGCCGCAAATACTCCAACAAACCACTGTCATTTACGCTGGTCGTCGTGGTCAGACGAAGTGTTTTGGGTTGCTCATTTTCACTCTTGCATCCGGATAAGAGCATCAGACTAACGATGATACCAATAAAAAGCTTTTTCATACTAATCCTTTCTTGCACATTCCTTTGCCGATCCCACCATGATTTCAAGTCCGTGTTTGAGAGGTTCGAGAATATAAACCAACGATTCCTCGACCGCTCGCGGACTTCCGGGTAAAGTTATGATCAGACTCTGCTTTCGAATACCTGAAATTGCACGCGATAACATTGCTTTTTTGGTGATGGTCATACTGTAAGCACGGATAGCTTCCGATATTCCAGGTGTAAATTTATCAATCAGAGGACCGATGGCCTCCGGTGTCACATCGCGTACAGAAAAACCGGTACCTCCGGAGATGATCAATAAGTCAACATTCAACACATCAACCGCATAAAGCGCAGCTTTTTGTAATTCAGCGACTTCATCCATGACAATGACAGAGTGAATCAGTTCAAAGGATTCATCCATGCACTTTTGAATAACAGGGATACACCCGTCAACTCTTAATCCCTGAGCACCTTTATCACTGGATATGATTATGGCATATTTAAACATGAGGTTACCTCCAACCTGTCTTTGACCGACAACGTTCCTTCAGATAAGATTCTCAGAAACCGGGTTTTTCTCATTAACGGACAACCTTCATCCGAATGATGATATTTACATCCATCATCCTTATGACAGGCTTTCCCTACAGAAACCACTTGTAACAAGACACTCTCATTTTTTAAACACGTATCAAGCGGTAATTCATCATTCTCATACTCACTGCTCAACATATGAGCATAGAAGCGGCGAACACACAGTGCATTTGGATCTTCACTAACAGTTTGCCAGGTTTCTAGTGGCAAAAGTGTTATCAGCGAATCTTTCTGGCGATGATAATCATCCTTGATTCCACCTGCGTCCAATGCGATTTGCTCGATAAGACGTTTATCATGTTGAAAAGGGGAGATCCAAAGTTGTAAAACTTCAATTTTCATCTCGCACATAGTGATTGGACTTTCCACCCTCTTTTTCAAGAAGAAAAATCTGATCGATACGCATGGCCGGATCCATTGACTTCGCCATGTCATAAATCGTCAGTGCACAGACACTGGCACCCGTCAGCGCTTCCATCTCAACTCCGGTCTTACCTTCACAGCGAACCGTACATATGATTCGGATGGAATGACTTTCATCGGACATTTCGTATTCAATATCGATACCATTAAGTAACAGCGGATGTGCCATCGGGATCAGTTCGGACGTTTTCTTGACAGCCAAAATACCGCCAACCTGAGCAACCGCCAAAACATCCCCTTTTTTCAGCTTCTGATTGAGAATGGCATTATACGTTTCTTGATTGGGGGTGATCACCGCCTGTGCGATGGCCTTTCGGGTAGTAATGTCTTTATCTGAAACATTGATCATCTGACCGTGACCCTGCTGATTGAAATGTGAGAAACTCATATTAACCTCCGATCTGACTCATCTGACGAACGATGGTCTTGTGTTGGTCCAACAAATGCTTTTCAGGTTTTACTTCTATTGCTTCAAGAATAAGCGGCATGATGTTTTCACCGTTACGAAGCGGTGAACGCAAATCGATTTCCATATCATTATGTAAGCAAGGCTTTAATTTTCCATCCGGCGTCAATCTCAAACGATTGCAATCACTGCAGAAATTGCATGACAGAGGTGAGATGAGTCCGACTTTACCAACAGCACCTGGCAATTGATAGTAGCGGGCAGGAGATGAAGGATCGATCGCGTCAATCGAAACTAATTCCGGGCATTGTCGCAAGACTTCTTGGGTACTGACGAAATTTTTTATGGCATATTCAACATTCTCGCCGATAGGCATAAGTTCAATGAAACGGACATCCAACATCCAATAGCGACTTAACTTCACGAAATCCGCAATTTCACCGATGTTAATGTCTTTGTTTAGCACACAGTTAAGCTTAACCTTCAAACCGACGCTTCTCGCTTCACTGATTCCATCCAACACATCCTGTAAATTACCACCGCGTGTTAACAAAGTGAAACGATCCGGTTTCAAGGTGTCCAGACTTACATTCACCCGATGAAGTCCGCATCTTTTCAAATCCGCAGCCATCGGCTTCAATAATGCTCCATTTGTGGTCAGTGCAATATCTTCCAATGCGTTGATTCGGGATAAGCTCTGAATAAAACCAAGGATACCCTTTCTTACCAAAGGCTCCCCACCGGTCAAACGGACTTTCTTGACGCCGATACTGACAAACTGATGAATGACCAGAAACATTTCCTCAAAACTAAGCAAATCTTCATGGGACATGGTCTTAACACCGTCATGAGGCATACAATATTGACAACGAAAGTTACATCGATCCGTAACGGATACACGGAGATAGTTGATGTCACGCCCGAAACGGTCAATCATAGAAATGTACCTCCCCCGAAGCTGAAGTGTCATAACCACCCAGAGACTTACAAACTTCCTTAAATTCTTCTGAGCGGATACAACTTAATAAAAGTTTCATCTTCGGATCTTCAAGAAAATCTGCATAACATACAAAATCGTAATCTTCTAATCCCATGGGAATGAAATCACATCCCATGACTGTCGCGGCGGATTGAATGCCTAATCCACAATCCGCGACTTTATTGGCCACGGCCGCAGCCACGGCCAAGTGAGTGGTAAGCTCTTTGTCATAACCTGCGATTTCCTCAGGATTGATATCCTTCTGTTTTAACCAATGATCCAATAATACACGTGTTCCCGCACCTCGCTGACGGTTAACAAACCGATAGCGTGTAAGATCCTCGATGGAACGAATATTATTCGGATTGCCATTTTCGACGATCAGTCCCTGAATCCGCTTCACACCTTTAATCAATGCCATCTTCTGAGTTGAAAAAAGTTTTTTGATCGAGTCGGTGTTGTAAGAGCCATCCGATTCAAGCAAATGTGTCATTGCCAGGGAAGATTCTTTTTTAGACAAGGCTAAAAGACCGGCATATGATCCGACATGAACAGATGATAAATGATAAGGTTGAGAACTTCGTTCAAACTGATTTGAAATGACATCCATGATCAAATCATGACTTCCGACGGCTAGAAGCGTATTTTTAATGCGGTTAATAGACTTATTTAACTGAACATCCATGACCTCATTGAAATCCACGCCTTCCCGATTCTTTTCAATCAGGGCATATCCATCACTTTTAACCACAGACATCATCATTCCGGCTCCACGAGCTAAGGGAGTTGCCACAAAACGTCCGTTGATATAACCGATCTTGACGCGGATGTACTCCTTGCTTTTAAGGCTGGACACGATGCGTCTGGTGCTATAGGCCTGAATTCTTTCTGGTATAAATAAAGGGTAGTGATTCAACTTTAACAACAGGGGAGTAACAAACTCTTCAAAGACGATATGTGCACTGACCGGAAATCC
>JANJWY010000185.1 GCA_024709285.1 Erysipelotrichaceae bacterium | reverse complement strand
GTCGGTGCACAGCCATTTAAGATGAGCATAAATCCGACAAATAAGATAACTAAGGTTTTTTTCATAAAATTCCTCCGCAGTATAGTATAACAAGAAAAAATAAAAATGCAAATGATTCGCATTTGCATTTACTCCCATTGTGTCGATATATGTTGTATTTTGGCTTGACCTTTGGTTGAATCAATCAGAATCGAATGGATTTCGTCGATATTTTCTGTTTTAAAATATATTCTTGCTTGTTCATTGTATTCGCGATCAAGGATTGTGCATTGCCTTTGAATCAGATTTTCTACGATCGATATCATCGGATACGGAAACTCAATTGAGAATAATGATATTTGTCTGAGTTCTTTGATTCCGGCTGTCTCGATAGCTTTAACGGTTGCTTCTGTATACGCCTTGATCAATCCGCCCCTTCCAAGTAGGGTTCCTCCGAAATAACGAACGACCACAGCGCATACATCACTAAGTCCGCTTCCTCGCAAAACCTGTAATATGGGCAAACCGGCGGTTGAGGCGGGTTCACCATCGTCATTGGATCGTTCAATTGCCGGATTGAACAGGATATATGCAGAGCAATGATGATTGGCTTTGGGATGAGATTTCTTCACAGAATGAATGAAGATTTTCGCTTGTTCTTCGCTTTCGCACGACGAAACCAATCCGATGAACTTCGAACCTTTTATTTCGAATTCAATTTGAGCATCTTTTTCGATTTTTTTCATATAGTGTTCACTTCTTCAGTTTAAGATATCCATAAGGGGTTGTAAAGAGTTGTTCAACCATTTAGTTTGACATTCAAAGTAAACCCCATTATAATTTAACAAGTTAAACTATGGAGGTTTTGCACATGAGTAAGATTAAAATTGTCACAGACTCTACAATCTGTATGACTGTCGAACAAGCCAAGGCTGCAGGTATTGAGATGGTACCATTGTCAGTGTTGGTTGACGGTCAGGAATACCGCGACCAAGTCAATTTGTCCAGCGCAGAATTAGTTGCTAAATTAAGAGCTAAATCAGTTCCTAAAACAGCTCAGCCGAACTTAGGTTTGTTGGATGAATTGATGAAACAATGGAAAACTGAAAACTACGATCATATTATCGTATTCGCACTCTCTGCCCATTTATCGGGTACCTACCAAGCATTCCGGTTAGCATCCATCGAAAACGATATGCAAAATCTGACATTGGTTGATTCTTTGACCTTGGCATCTCCGCTGCGTCATGTTTCATTGCGTGCTGTCGAGATGGTCAACGCCGGAGCGTCCGTTGATGAAATTCTGGCAATGGCAAAATCAGTTTTTGATGATACGGTTTCCTATATTTACCCGGAAAACCTTGACCAGCTCAATCGCAGCGGACGGGTTTCCAATGGTGTTACCTTATTGTCTTCACTGTTAAAAATCAAGCCGGTTCTGGTTCTTGAAAATGCCGGAGTTAAAATTGACAAATTAGGTACGGCTCGTACAGAGACCAAAGTCTTTGACATGATCGTAGAAGATTTGAAGAAAAACAACATTTCCAAAGATACGCACAAGCTCTATTTATTGCATTGTGAAGCTTTGGATACCGCGCTACGCACCAAAGAAGCTATGGTAGCAGCATTTGGTGATATAACCACAGAAGTGTTGGAGTTGCCGGCAGTACTTGCGGCGCATGCAGGCTTAGGAACTATTGCAATTCAAGCAGCACGATTAGTTTAATTCGTGTATAATATACCCATAAGAATGCTTAGGGGGTATAACTATGAAAGTAGCTGTAATTACGGATAGCGGTAGTGATATTTACACACAAAATGTACATTTAGAGGGACTTTTTCGAGTCCCTTTTCAAGTAATCGATGGAGATAAAGTCTATTTGGACGGCGAGACGATTACGATCGATCAGACATATCGTCTGATTTATGACGGTAAAAATCTGACGACTTCGCTGCCACCCATCGGACTTGTGGATGAGTTGTTCGAGAATTTGAAGGCGCAAGGATATGACATGATTTTTGCGGTAGTAATTGCATCAGCATTGTCCTCGACACTGTCGGCTTTAGCCGCAAGTGCCCAACGAAATGAGTTAATGTTTGATTTTGTGGACTGTCATGCCATTATGATCAATGAGCTTCACTTGGCAGTTTCGGCAAGAAAGCTTTTTGATAAGGGATTTGCGGTCGATGAAGTTAAAAGGCGTTGTAATCGGTCAATCATGGACAGTATGACATTTGTCATTCCAAAAGACTTGAAGCAGTTGCAGAAGAGCGGTCGGATCACTCCGATGGCTGCTGCGCTGGGCGGATTTTTGAATCTTAAACCGTTATTGAAGATCAGTGTTGAAACCGGTGGTAAAGTGGATGCTTATGAAAAAGTCCGGACCATGGCAAGGGCATTTGAAATCATGGTGCAGTATTTCAAGGATCACAATGTCGATAAGAATTGTCTGATGACGGTCGCTCACGTCTGGGATGCACAGACCGGACGTCAGTTAATGGATATTCTCAAGGAGAACTTCCCTGAAACAGAGATCATATTTACGGATTTAGTTTCGGTCATCGGCTGTCATACAGGTCTTGGAGCTGTAGGAGCACAATATATTCGCAGAGTAGAACTGGATTAATTCCGGTTCTTTTGTTTAAAGGACTTGAAAAATATTAGAAAAGTGCCTAAAATACTATTAGCACTTAATTGAATAGAGTGCTAAATTGGAGGGATAACTGTGGCAGAAACAATGCAATTTCAAGCAGAATCAAAGCGTTTGC
>JANJWY010000120.1 GCA_024709285.1 Erysipelotrichaceae bacterium | reverse complement strand
GTGGGGTTAATGAAAACTTATAACGACTGGCTTGGAAGACGATTTACAGGAGATCAAGAAGCTATTCTTTTAAATGTATTTATTCCTGGATCTCAAGTTACTAAAACCATAAAAGATATTACAGCTTCTCGTTTTGAAAATATTAGTCTATGTAAATATGGTTATACCCTTGGGTTTCAATATGAGTTAGACATTCTTAATGGAGCTTCTTTTGAATTATACAAATTCAATATTACTGATTTTTTTAAACAATATTTTATCTATTTAGGTGGACATGAAGGAAAGCTGATAGATATTAAAGATAGCGAGTTACAAGACATGCTTCTTCCTATAGAAGAAGAAGTAATTTCAATACTAAGCGATGCTTTACGTGATAAAAAAAATTTTGACATTGATGTTGATTATAGCTATGGAGAAATTGAAATATCTAATTGGCTAACATTAAATAAATCAGTATCAAGTCAAATTTTTGACTTGATAATTGATCATATTAAAAAAATTTAATAAAATGGAAAAACAACTTTTAACAGTAGAATTCAGATATGAGAGAAAATCGGAAGACTGGCATTTCGAGACTATTACAATAGGTATATATGATACTATAGAAGAAGCAGTTAAAGAAGGCAATAAAATACTTGAACATCTTTCCTATTATTTTAAAGTTAAACCAGATGACAAATTTGAAGTTAATGGATTATTTGGAAATCCTACTACACTTGTTACTAACTGTCTTTATCCAACTAATCACATAGAATATTTTGCGAAAATTACAAAATTAAAATTTGAAAATTTACAAGAAGTTATTAATAATATTTTTAATCTTTCTGAAAAACGTATGGATTAAAAAAATAGTAGTTTCTCGCTTTGCGAGAAACGAATTAATCATATAATATCCACTAAATGAAAGGGCTTATGTTATGAATAAGCTTGTTTTATGGCTTGTAACTATATTTTTAACTATAGAGATAGCCTTAATTGCGTTACCAATTAATATAAAATTGGTACCACTTAAACCAATGAAAACTTCATATTATGGCAAGGGAGACGGTTTTCACGGAAAAAAGACGGCAAATGGTGAGCGCTTTAATAAAAATGAATTTACTGCAGCTCATAAAAAATTGCCATTTAATACATACCTTTTACTTACCAATCCAAAGAATGACAGTTCTGTCATAGTTAGAATTAATGACAGAGGACCCTTTATAAAGGGACGAGAGCTTGACGTTTCTTATGCTGTTGCCAAACAACTTGACTTTGTAAGGCAAGGGACGGCAATTCTTTTAGTAGAAGAAGTCGTGTCATTAACTAACCTAAAATAACTAACCTAATAATTACAAATAGTAATAATTATTAAAAAAATACTAGCATTTTTATAATAAATTTTTATAAACTAAAACCTGATCTTTAGTTTGTAATAATTGTTATAAAAATTGCTAGTATTTCCTATTTTTTATGTAAATTAGAAGTCTAATTAAAATTTTTTAAATTAGCTTATAATTTAAAGTCCTTCTTTCTCAACAGACACACAAGCTTAAATTTATTTAAACAAAAAGGATATCATGCCAAAAGTATATAATTTTCATTTTGAATCAGAATTTTACAGTTCTTTGAAAGAAACTGTACAAATCTCAGCCAGAAGCAATAAAGAAGCGGTTGCAATTCTTAAAGATATGGCAAATGCCTATGCAAAACAGGATGAACCACTTGAAGGATTTCTACCATATTCAGAGTGGAAAGACGTTGCAGAAGCTATTTCTACTGAAAGCACTACCCCAGAAGGCTTAACAGATGGAAAAAACAGAATACTCACAGTTAAAAACAATTCTGGTAAGAAAATCAGAATTAGTTTTGATTCTGAATAGAATAATTCATTTCTCTGGGTATTTTTACCCAGAGAAATTTAACCTCAGACACACAAGCAAATGAAAAAAGTAGATAAAAAAATTTATAAAACAGAAGTGACAATACCGATTGTTTCTAATCAAATCGTAAATTTTAAAGTTGCTGCTAAAACAATAAGTGGTGCCAAAAGTCAAATTATAAAATTAATTGAAGACTATAAATCAAAAGGTTTAATTGATGGTAATTTTGACAAAATTGTTTATAGCACCCCAAGATTAAATGAAGAAGAAGAAACGAAAATTAATTATATTGAAAGAGTTGGAAATGTTTAAGAAAAGAGATAGTATGCAATTAGCGCAAGCTGAATTAAAAGCAATGTATCAAGACAAAAAGTTCTTTATTGAAGAAATGGAATTTTCTCCTGTAAGAAGACTTGAAACACGCTTTCCTACTTTAAATTGGATATTATCAGGAAGTTATTTTGGAGAAAAAGCAGGAATTCCTCTTGGAAAAATACTGCTTATTGCCGGCATGGAATCAATAGGAAAAAGTGCTCTTGGTTTTGAAATTGCAAGATCTTTTATTCACGCGGATGGACGCGCCTTATGGATTGACGCTGAAGCATCATTTGATCCAGAGTACGTTAGAAAAACTTTTAATATTGACGCGCAAGATCATGAAATCTTTAAAGTCGCAAAGCCAGATTATGGTGAGCAGTCCTTTGATATTATGACTAAATTTTCTGAAGCAAATTCAGTAGATCTTATGGTTTTAGATTCTATTGTAGCTACAGCTACTAAAAAAATAGTAGAAAATAACGCCGGCGATATAACTATTGGTGAATTAGCAAGAAAATTAAGCACACATTTTCCTAAGATTATTACCTCTATAGATAAAAATGAAATCACTGTAGTTTATATTAATCAGCTCAGAGAAAACATGATTACTATGGGAGGAATGATGAAATCAGCAGGAAAGTCTATTCCGGGCGGAAATGCATTAAGATTTTATCCTCATGTCATACTTCTTTTAAAAGAAATAAAAGAATTATGGGTAAATGGAGATACTGAATATTTTGGAAGCGAAATAGAAATTTACGCTGATAAAAATAAAACTGCACTTCCAAAAAAGTTTTCAAACTTAATTCTTGTTCCAGGAGAAGGATTTTCAAGAGAACTTGATATTCTTTTACTTGCAAGCCAAACAGGAGTTGTAAGATCAAAAGCTTCTTGGTATTACTTTGGCGAACAAGCCGTAGGAAATGGTCTCAAACAATGTCATTATAATCTTAAAGAAAAGCCTGATTTTCTTGAAGAAATTTGGACCGCGACAAAACCATTATTGCAACCCGAAAGTTCTCCTATAACAGACACACAAGCTGATGAAGAAGAACATGAAGAAATAACTACTTCTAAAAAAAAGAATAAAAAGAAATGATCAAAGACTCTGAGTTTAAAAGATTAAAACTTATAGAAGCTCAGCCAATAACTTTTTCAGGTAATGAGTCAGCTATGATTACTTTTGTAATGTTAAAACCTACAAAAGTTGAACTTAATTGGATAGGAAGAATACCAGATGAAGAACTTTGTTTTCATTGTCCTGCCGGCTATTTTATAAAAACTAGTTTAAAACATGCCGGCTTTAATGAAAACGATGTTAATTTTATGTATTACATTCCATATGCTACATTAGCTGATATCATTCCTGATGAAGAAGTTTTCGACATCTTCTTTGACAATTTTATGACAACAATAAAAAAAAATCAGCCTATTTTTATTATGATATACGGATATCATCTTTTTAGCTATCTTGCAAAAAAGATTTTTAATCATAGAGTTGATGAAGATGATTTTGGCGAATACTGTCAACATCTTAAAATACTTGAAAACGAAGATTTTACACTT
>JANJWY010000072.1 GCA_024709285.1 Erysipelotrichaceae bacterium | reverse complement strand
TCAATGGAAGCGGTTGGATAGATGTTCTGTATTTTATGATTTACCAAATACTCTTTTACTTTTACTCTGCCAGCCGTTTGCTTATGGTTTTTATGTTATATTGGCTTATTGATTATGGAATATCCAAAACAAGACTGAATTTGATCTTCCGATGGATTCTTAGCACGATTCTTCTGATTGTAGTCTATCTTACACTGTTTACATTAATTATAAATATCCTTCTTCGGAATCTCAGGCTTGACGGTTTTATTGTGCTCTTTCGAATTTACTTCATCGATTTTTATGGAGATTTAACGGACTATCTCAATCCCCCAATTATTGTGGGTGACAGAATATTCACTATACTGATGAGTTACGGAATGCTTTGGCCGCATTTAACTGTTTTGGTTCCATTTTTCGACCATATATCCAAATTTGTTAAGTCCAAAAAGCGAAACTATCAGCAATTATTGGTTAAAGAGAAGCAGGATATAGAACTTTATCAAATAGAACGCGAACAAAGATATATTCGAGATCACGGCAGTGAAAAACCTGTCTTCACATTTCAACGATTGCTTAATAAGTTTATCATGACCTTGGGGTACTTACTCATTTATACAGGCATGAGTTTCAGTACTTTATCTTTCTTCTATTCGATTTACTTGATTTATAGTTCAGATAATTCACTTGAACAAATCACAGTCTTTCTAGTCAGTGTCCTACTTGTCATCATTGGTCGATGGATTTTGAAGCATTCCATTAAGAAACTCGATATTCATTTTATCATCAGCTCATTGAAAATTCATTGGCGCATCAATGTGACAATCGCGGTTATATTAGGCATTTTTTCATTAGCTTACATCATTGTCATGGATCTTGATCCTTCTCAATTATTTGTTCTTGCCGGTATTATCGTCCTTACAGTTTATGCTTTTATCAATTCCATTCGATTAAGGAAAAAATGGAGGAATACTTTAGCGAAAACACACTTGGTCAAAACACAAAATAGTGAAGATATGGTGATCCAATGAATTATGAAAAAGTTAAATTTAAAGGTAAGTTCCGAGATTATCAGTCTTATGTTTTACAAAGTGTCGAGAAACACAATCAAGATAATAAGATACACATTGTCGCTGCTCCAGGGAGTGGTAAAACCATATTAGGACTTGAGTTAATTCGTTATCATGGTAAACCGGCATTGATTCTTTCTCCATCAATCACGATAAAACAACAATGGGGTAGCCGTTTTTAGAGAGCTTTCTTGATGAAACAGAGGTGCAATCAGATTATTTTTCGATGGACTTAACTCAACCGAAATTGATTACATGTGTTACCTATCAAGCGCTTCACGCTGCACTTTATAAGTTAGTTAAACATTATTAGGACGATGATTCAGAATATGATATAAGTCCGACCAATTCAGATCCTGACCCCAAAATCTTTTCACCTGCGGGGAGAACTATCATGGACGCTTTGGATTCGGCAGTGCCCAGGTGATGCTGAAAACTAGGGATACGATCATCGAAATCGTCCGGTTGAACGCCGAAAACACCGTTGAATAAGTAAAGCGGGAGACCTTGAAGTCTTCCGCTTTACTGTTTCTTTCATTCGAAGCAATATACTATTACAAGTAGTCTTTTCTGTTTTGTAGGGTAAAATTACACATGCAAACGCTCGAGTGAGGAAATCAG
The DNA here is from genome assembly GCA_024709285.1 of Erysipelotrichaceae bacterium. Taxonomy (GTDB): domain Bacteria; phylum Bacillota_I; class Bacilli_A; order Erysipelotrichales; family Erysipelotrichaceae; genus UBA2227. Next base: position 2,487 of record JANJWY010000072.1, on the reverse strand, counting down.
TAGACGAAGTGGACTCAAAATGCACTGGTAGCAATACCATGACGGTTCGAGTCCGTCCCCGGGCACCAATAACCTAAAGTAATCCGAAGGATATAGTGAAAAGACTCAAAAAGTGATACAATGGCTTTAAAGAAGTTTACATAAATATAATGGGGTTTGGTGATGTTTTGTTCAGTGGAAAGCGGAGGTTCTGATCCATGGCAAAAATGACAGACTGGACAATTCGATTCAGTGGCGAAGCGAGGGATGCATTTGTCCAAATGATGCAGGAAATCCCGCTTTTATGTTATGAAATGACGCCTGAAGAACTGGACTATGCGTTTAGGCGCGGCCGACAACAAGCCTGGGCTAGACAAACAAGAATTTTGATGATGGTTGCAATCATGATTGTCGTGATCGATTTATTGTTATTGTTTTCCTTTGTTTTGATCAATCCCGCCGTAATCAAGAATTCCTTTGGATTCCTCGGAGGCACTACATTTTTTCTGACCAGTTTCTTCTTTTTGCTTTCGTACTGGCAGGTCCGCCGGGTTGAAAAAAAACCGGAAGTGCTTGTTACCTATAGCGGGGCCTTTTTTCTGGGTTCTTTTTATCCTTTTAGGATCAGTTATACCTATCTTTCTGCGGCTTCTTTCGTTGAAGGCGATGGAGGTGAACCTCCATCGCTGAGATTGAATTTCACCCCGATTGGAACCCTGAAAAGCGGGGCAAAGTTCGATGCCAACCTGGGGAAAAGCGATTATCTGATTGAAATCCCTTTACGTGTCGAACATGTCGGAAAGATCAACGAAATCATCAAGATCCTGGTTCCTGATCTCGAAGAGGGTGAAGTCGTAATAAAGGCCGAATCGCCACTGTCACAAGTAGCGGTGTCATCGAAACTGATTGAATTATACATGACCAAAGAAGAACTCCGCTATGCGTTGAGACAATACAACAAAGCATACTTGATCGCTTTCGTCCGAACCATTCCGGAAATCGTGATCATCACTGGTGGCCTTATTTGGTTTCTGATTTCCATGATTAAAGGGAATCATGTCAGTGTCTACATGATTTTTGCCATCGGAACCTGTCTGTTGGGTTTTGGATCAATCGCCATACTTAAGCCGTTTCTGTATTTTCTGCGCATCGATAGAACCGAAAATCAAATCATCCTCAACAGCGACAGCTTCAGTTTTCTTGCAGAGATCCGATACTACCGGAAAAAATGGAGCTATCTGAAATCCGCTTCGTATGATCCCAATGCTCATCCTGATTTCGGTATCCTGACCTTAAAGTTTGCTCCGTTGCATTCTTGGAATGTGCATACGGGCACGGATGCCGCGACCTATGAAATCCCCATCCGTAATGAATTCAGAAATCAGATGGATTCAATCATGGCGGTAATCAGCCCCAAAGATCCGTTTGATACGAAGTGATTAGCTTCAGTTCTGAGAGGTATTCCAATGCAAATCAGTAAGTTCAATGTAAGGTCACAAACCATTAAAAAACCCACAATTTTGTGGGTTGCTTATATACTGGCGGAGGACATGAGATTCGAACTCACGGAAGCTTGCACTTCGCCACCTTTCCAAGATGGTGCCTTAAACCGCTCGGCCAATCCTCCAGCGCAAGTACTATTATAACAAAATTCTGCGATTTGTCCACCATGTTTGATGTGGTTAAGTAATTCCATTCAGGCTCAAACATTTCTTACATTTTTTCGCAATTAACATTGACTATTTGCCTATTCTTGGTTAAAATAATAAAGCAATGCCCGAGTGGTGAAATTGGTAGACGCAGTGGACTCAAAATCCACCAATAGTGATATTGTGACGGTTCGAGTCCGTCCTCGGGCACCATTATATTTTATATCCTAAACGACCACCGAAATGATTATCCGGCGGTTTTTTTATGCTTTTACAAAATTCGAAAATCCTATCTATGGGATAACCGAATATCACCGTATACAATCAGATGTGTGATTCTCAAATAAAAACCTGTCATTGAGTGTTTCAACAACAGGTCATCGTGTATATCTTACTTGACCAACAATACTAAAATGATTAACAAAAGAATCGTTATAAAGACTGAATTGCTTACGATCCCTACCTTAACCATCTTTCTCAATGATTCGACGGAGTATGGCGGAATATTATCCAAATCTAAGTTTCGATACTCCTCAAGCATTTCATCTACATTATCATGCTCACTGTAACTGCCCGGACTGTCAGACAAATAATGCTGGGCAAACGGAAAATACAATGCCTCATCCACTTGATCCTTAAACAAACCCGGATACCAGGTATTTTCAATGGAATGAATCTTATCCAAATCCACTCTGCACGCTTTCTCAACTTCCCTTGGATCAAACTTCATCGCAAAGGCTGCCGGCGAGTTTTTCGATATTTCTCTGCCATAACCGACTGATAGGTTTCCTTCCAACCAGAAACTCTTCTCAACCGTTTTATATTCAGCATCCTTACTATCCAAATCCAACACCAATGC
>JANJWY010000016.1 GCA_024709285.1 Erysipelotrichaceae bacterium | reverse complement strand
GTCATAGGAAAACGAAAGCAATGCCTTGATCAACAGATTATCCATCAGCCACGATGGGAACAATCCGATAAAAACAATCATGACCGCCAAAACGACCATTGCCCGAATCATCCACTTATTCTTCGGCTGAATATCATTATATTTCTCAGGCAGTTTACCTAAGAAAATATAGCTGTAAAACTTCATAAATGAGCTGACTGTACCGGCACTGACCAACGTGAAGAGCCACTCCGCATAACGGAAACTGCTATCGCCATACTCATACGCTTCCAAAATGGCATGATGCAAGATCGACTTACTCGCAAAACCGTTGAACCCCGGCATCCCGGTAATTCCCAATACTCCGATCAGTGCCAGCAAAGCCACAACCGGCATCTTCTTCCACAATCCGCCCAAACGGTACATATTGGTTTCCTTGGTATATAAGAAAACAGCTCCGGCCGACATAAATAACAGCGCTTTAAACAATCCGTGATTGATCATATGATACAAACTGCCACTCAGCCCCATCGCTCCTTTATATCCCAAATAGGCGGCGACCCCGATTCCCAGCACGATATACCCCATCTGCGAAACACTGTGATAGGCCAGCATCTTCTTGACATCTTCCTGAATCAAAGCCAGAAACACACCGACGGCCATGGTCAGAATACCCACCCAGATGAGAACGCGGCCGATATTGGCAGAGGTCAGCCACAAATTGACATCCCCTAAAGAAAGGGAGTTACGGTCGACTGAAAAGACAATGGCAGCTACCCGCAAGATTCCATAGGCCGCAACTTTAGTCAATATGCCTGAGGATAAAGCATTCAGCGAAAACGGCGCAGCTTTGTATACTTTTGGAAGCCAAAAGTGAAATGGCACTAATCCGGCTTTGATCCCAAAGCCAATAATAAACAATCCGGCAATCAGATACTTAACAAATCCTAACTGACTGAACTTATCTGCCAGTTGGATCCACTCGATACTGCCCGTATAGGCAAAAAGTAAGACGATGCCACTCAAAATACTCAATCCACCAACGATGCCCATGGTAATATACATTTTTCCGGCTTCAAGGGCTTCTTCGCGGTAGTGTACGATCATACCATAGGTCGTGAAGGTCATGATTTCAAAGAACAAGAAAAATGCCAACAGATCGTTTGCCATCAACGTGCCGATCGTCGCAACATAGGTGATGACCATAAAGAAGTAAAAACTCTTCTCATGCTGCTGGTTGCGCAGTTCATCAAAACTAAACAAAGATGTTACGGTAAACATGACGGACGCAAATACCATAAGCACGAAATTGATCAAATCTATCTTAAAAGAAATCCCCATACCGAAAATTTCATCAAAAGCATAGATGACAGGACTCTCGACGATTCGGGGAAAGATAAGCATGATCAGGATCGTCGAAATCAAGAAATAAAAGCTTACGGAAAAACGCCGAAAATACCGGTGTCGATGATCGATCAGCGGTTCAAGGATGGCTTCAAACAAGCCGTAAAATATTAAGATCAGGGGCAGCCACAGAATGATTGCCGAAGTCAGAATGTTCATAATAAAACCTTTCAATAAGTAAATCTATCTTAACTTGTCTGCACGACTACTGTCAAGAAACACAATGTGATTATGGCCTATTTTCGTTCGTTCAGAAAAAAGCTGATGTTCACCACCAGCTTGCATATTAATCAAACAAACACTATCAGCGCAATCAATGCCACTGTCACAATGACCGTATAAATGAGCACATCCCCTTTGATGAGCGCATTCTCATATCGGCTGGTAAATAAATCCGCCGTCATAACCAGACGATTCATAAAGCTGAGCGGTCGAGGATGATCGATCGCGCCATCTTCACTGAACGGATTTACAAATCCGGAACTCTTTGAAATTACATCCGCATCGGTTTTACAGTTGCCCAGCAAATAGCAATACCACTGCAAAACTTTATTGATCGGATAGAACAGAAGATATTCGATACTCATCCACTGCGGAAAGTGAATGTGGAACAAATGAAATTTGACACCGGTGATAAACATGACCGTACCTAACGCATAGATGCCCACCATCTCTGTCAAAGCAGAAGGTGTGAAGTATTTTAAACCGACAACATACTTATCAATAAAAGCCGGATCATAGGTAACTGCTCTTACCGCTGGCAGTATGAATGTGTTGAGCAAGTAATCCGGACGCAAACCGATGACAATGATCAGTAGAGCAATTCCGGCCATCGCCATTTCCATCGTTTTAAACGTCGTCTTGGAATAATTTGATCCCTTTTCCTTACCTAAGAAAACAAAGCCAAAGAGTTTCAAGAAGGAACATACCGTTCCGGCACTGATGATATTGAAAATGATTTCCGCAACCTTGAAGGAAGGTGCTCCATACTGATACGCCTCTATAATGGCATGATGCAGAATCGACTTACTGATAAACCCGTTGAATCCTGGCATCCCGGTAATCCCAAACACCGCAATCAGACAGACCAGCGCTGTAAACGGCAGACGTTTCCACAACCCGCCTAGCTTATACATATCCAACTCATGGGCATACAGAAAGACGACACCGGCAACCATAAACAACAGCGATTTAAACAATGCATGATTAATAATATGATACATAGCTCCGGTATAACCCATCGCACCTTTATATCCAAGATATACTGCAACACCGATTCCTAACACGATATAACCCATTTGAGAAACGCTGTGATAGGCAAGCATCCGCTTGATATTGGATTGCTGCAGTGCCATAAACACACCGATAGCCATCGTGATGATCCCCAGCCAAATCAATCCGGAACCAAACGATTTGGAAACACTCCACAAGACATCTTTATAATCCGTGATTTGAAAGGAAGCCGGAAATAAATACGTCGTTGCTACCCGTAAAATCCCATAGGCACCGATTTTTATCATGATTCCCGATAGTAATGCACTCGCCGGAGTCGGTGCGACCGGATGCGCTTTCGGCAGCCACACATGAACCGGAGCCATTCCGGCCTTTATTGCAAAGCCAAACATAATCAAGCCGAAAATCAGATAGCGCATGCTTCCCATGTTGATTAGCCGATCGGCCATCGGTACAAAAGAGAGAGTCCCCGTATATACCATAACCAATATCATGCCCAGCAATATCGCCAAACCGCCCATAACCCCGATATACAGATAACTGTATCCGGCTTTGAGAGATTCTTTGGTTTCACCATGAGAAACCAGCATGTAAGAACTGAACGTCATGATTTCAAAAAACATAAACATCGTAAATAAATCACCGGCCATCACGGTACCCAGTATCGCACTGAAAGTCACGGACATAAAGAAATAAAAACGGTTGCGATGATTTTCATGCAACATATATTTGTGTGAATAAATCATGACCGGCAACCATAAGATCGATGTTGTCATAGCCAAAGTCAATGAAAGCATATCGACTTTAAACGAGAATCCGAATCCCAGCAATTGATTGAGTGAATAGGTCAGCGTCCCGTCAAGTGCATGAGGGTACATAGCCAAAACCAAAACGAGGGTAATAAATGTCGTATAAACGACGGTGACATCACGGGTATCATCCGACTTGCGACCGCCCAGCAATTCAAACACCCCGCCAATCAGCGGTACGGCGATGACAAGCAATGGAAGTTCTTTGATATCAACAACGATTTTAATCAGTTTTTCCAATAAGACCATCTTGAATCCCAAAATGGACAAACCAATATTGGACTGAGTCAATACGATGAAATACCCTAAGATTAAAACCGTGATGATCATCACGGTTATGGAGTTGAATGAAAAGATATTGAACTTCGAAAACAAATTGTCTTCGATTGGTTTTCCTGTTTTCTGACGGCTCGAATTGATCATGAGTCCTCCGCTATCAAGAGAATCAATCTTGTTATAATATTAACAAAAGGATTCCTTCCGATTATGATTATATGATAAAAATTCACAAATTACAAGTTACCTAATGCTAATTTCATCATGAAAGAAACAGATTTACGGCTTGAGTAATGAAATTCATGACCAAAGTCGGATAGAATCCGGTCAGTAAACACAAGAACCCGATCGTTACCAGTGAAAACAACATCGGAAACGGCAGTATTTCCACTTGCATGGTAACATTCTTGCTTTTCGGTTCTTTCAAAAATGCCGAAATAATGATTGGAAGGTAATAAACCGCATTGAGATAACTGCTCAATAGGATTACTCCCAAAAGCAGCGGCTGACCGGCACCCAATACCGCAAACGACAGATACAGTTTGCTCATAAATCCGTTAGTACCCGGAATTCCGATCATGCCCAACGCAGCAATCGCAAAGACGACCATGGTCACAGGCATCTCAATACCGATACCATCCAGATCACGTATATCCCGCTTATTGCGATAATAGATTATAGAACCGGCACTAAGAAAGAGTGCTGTCTTCATCAGACCATGAGAAACCACATGAAACAACCCGGCTGCCAATCCGGCTTCTGTCATTAGTGACAGTCCTAAGAATATATACCCGATCTGAGCTACGCTGGAGTAAGCCAGCATGCGCTTGATATCTTTCTGTCCGATAGCAAAAATTGAGCCAAACAGCATGCCCGCTGCCGCAAATACGGTAATCACCGTCGGAATCCCCAATGATATGACGATGTTTCTGCCTAATACATCAAACAGCAGTTTATATACCGCAAACACATAGATTTTTACGACCAGACTGGAAAGCAAAGCACTCGAAGGTGTCGGAGCATTGGAATGAGCATCCGGCAGCCAGATATGCAAAGGAAATACCGCAGCCTTGATCGCAAATCCCGTGAGCATGAACCCTGAAGCAATAAGGATATTGGTCGGGTAAAGCTGCCAAATCATAGTAATGCTTTGGTTCATCATCGTCATATTCAAGTGTCCGCTGACCATATACAACAAAGCAATGCCAAACAACACGGATAGCGAACCGATCGTGTTTAAAACGAGATAGCGAAGTGCCGCAAGGTAATTTTCTTTTTTACTTTTGATGGAAATGATCGCACAGGAAGTAAGGGATAAAATTTCCATGAAGACGTACATATTAAATAAGTCATTGGTGTAAATCATACCGACCATGGAAAACAGAAGAATGAGGACGAGTGTATAGTACTGACTGATACTGCTTTGAGCAATTTCATGATCGATATCCTTGGTTGAGAAGATCATGATGATCAGTGCAAGAGTAATTACGAAAAATGACATAAAAGTTGAGAATGCATTGATAGAATACTGTATTCCGATAAAACTTTCATAATTTCCGAAGTTATAAACAAACGCACCGTTTTGTTGGACGTCGATCAAAGATACCAGTAAAAAAGCAACTGACACTGCCAACAGCAGTACTGTTAACAGTTTGCTCTTAGCCGCCTTGTTTTTTTTCAACAGTGGGAGCAGCACAGCCAAAGCCAACAATGACACTTGCACTAAGATAGGAATATGTTTAATCATGATTCACCTCACTGCGCATGGCCAAAATTTCATCGAGATCCATGGTTCCGTACGCCTGATACAAACGAATGATCAGACTCAATGAATACGCCGTAATACTGACCGCAACGACGATTCCGGTTAATATGAGCGAGGAAGGCACCGGATTAATATAGATTTTCCCCAAATCTCCTAAATCAATGATCGGTGAATTACCATTGTTGACAAAACCTATGGACACGAAGAATAAAAACACAGCTGTCTCCATGATGTTTATGCCAATAACTTTTTTAAGCAGATTGCTGTGAGTCAATACAGTGTACAGACCAATGACAAATAGCGCTATGGCCGCAATATAATTGATATGATTCGCAAGGTCGATCAAGAACTCATTCATGGCCTTCCTCCTCAATGATCGTATGGAAAAGTGTGATCATCGTACTGGCAACCTTGATTCCGATACCTACAGTCAGAATCGGTATCATTCCGGCGCTGATCAAATCACCGGCATTACCAATATAGAAACCGCCTTGCTGATTGGACAAAAAGCTATCTGCCGTAAAAATGCCAATAAGCCCAATAAATATATACAACCAGATACCCCCGCTTTCCAGTTTCATTGAAACGCTGTGCGGAAACTTTTTCATCGCAACATCAGCCGAGAAAGACAAGGTATACAGAACCATGGCAGCACCTAAAATTGCTCCACCGGAAAAGCCGCCACCGGGTGAAATATGGCCAAAGAGGATGATATAAATCCCATAGACAATCATAAACGGAATTACAATGCGCGATATCACCTTAACGATTAAATCATCCATGATTCTCCTCCTTCTTGTGATGTCCAAGGGAGGCTAATACCGACAGTACTGCCGCGATGGAAGTAAATAGCACGGTTGTTTCGCCAAGTGTGTCAAACGCCCGATAATCCGTGATGATGGCCGCAATGACATTTTGAGCCCCGGCTTCTGTTGTGCTGTTATCCAAGTAGTAACGAGTCGTAGCATTATATGACGGATTATTGACACTGCCCAATGCCGGCATCTGCATGACGCTGTAAGACAAAATGATAAAGAGCAATGTCAAGACGAAAATAAACAAAACCTTTTTCATTTTTCCATCCTCCCCGTCCGACTGATTACGGCGATAAATAACATCGTTGTGACACCAGCCCCGATGGCAGCTTCAGTCAAAGCAATATCCGGTGCCCGAAGCAACAGCCATAGTACCGCCATGATCAAACTATATGACGCAAATAAAATGACCGCTCCCAGTAAGTCTTTGGTGTGTTGAACTGCGATTGCGCAGACAATCAGGAAGATGACTAAAATAATGTTTAGATATAGCATCTAGTCTTCCTCCTTCTTTGTAAGCCACTCTTTTTTATACTCTGCCTTCGCAATAATATGCGCAGCCGTTGGATTGGTAAGCCAAATAAATATCAAAATAAGCAATAATTTCAAAGTTATCACTGAGAATCCATAGAAAATCATTAATCCTACCAAGATCATCCCTGCACCTAAAGTATCGCATTTGGTCGTCGCGTGCATCCGACAAAAAACATCGGGCATACGGATAAGTCCCATAGTGCCAACCAGGAAAAAGAATGCGCCACCAAGCAGAAACAGAATTGCGATTATTTCCAGGGCAATATTCACTATTTCTCTCATCAGAACAATTTTCCCTTCTCCAAGTATTTGGATACCGCAACGGTCGTAATGAATCCCATCATCGCATACACAATAGAAACATCGACGAAGGAATCCTGATTCGTCAGACCGGCAAGCAATACGATCAGTATTGTTACTTTGGTCGATATGAC
>JANJWY010000261.1 GCA_024709285.1 Erysipelotrichaceae bacterium | reverse complement strand
ACAAGACGACGTATGTTTTGGTTGATTCAAAAAAAGCAGTAGAAATTTTAGAAGAGCACATAGGTAAAGGCAAAGTAAAAACTGAGTACACCGTCGGCGCTTCGGGCGTGGCTTTATGATGGAACGCGTCCATGTGCTGGTTTGTGCGGGTACAGGATGTACTTCGTCTCAATCGGATGTAATCGTCGAGAAATTTCGCAGTTATGTCCGTCAGTTTGACTTGCATGAAGAAGTAAAAGTCATTAAAACCGGTTGTTTTGGTTTGTGTCAAAAAGGTCCGATCGTAGCTATTCATCCGGACAAGACCTTTTACTGTCACGTAACACCGGCAGATGTAGAAGAAATCGTTGTTGAACATTTATATAAAGGACGGCCGGTCAAACGACTGGAACTTTCAGATATCGATGAAGATACCAAGGAAAAGGTATTTGACATTGATAAGATTCGCTTCTATGCCAAGCAAATGCGAATTGCTTTGAAAAATTGCGGTGTGATCAATCCTGAAGACATTGATGAATATATCGCTCAAGACGGTTATATGGCTTTAGGAAAGGCACTTGAATCCATGACTTCTCAACAGGTCATCGATGAAATAAAGAAGTCGGGTTTGCGCGGTCGTGGCGGCGGCGGTTTTCCGACCGGATTAAAATGGCAGTTTGCGGCAAATCAACCGAAAGGTCAGAAATATGTCATTTGCAATGCGGACGAAGGCGATCCGGGTGCATTTATGGACCGTTCCATTTTGGAAGGTGACCCGCATGCCGTTTTGGAAGCCATGGCGATTGCCGGTTATGCGATCGGTGCAAATCATGGGTATGTTTACATTCGTGCGGAATATCCGATTGCGGTACAACGTCTGGAAACAGCCATCGATCAGGCCAAGAATTATGGTTTGTTAGGCAAGAAAATCCTCGGTTCAAAATTTGATTTTGATATAGAAATCCGTTTGGGTGCCGGCGCATTTGTGTGCGGCGAAGAAACGGCATTGATTGCTTCTATTGAAGGCAGACGCGGTATGCCGATGCCAAAGCCGCCGTTTCCGGCGATCAGCGGGGTATGGGGCAAACCGACGATCATCAACAATGTTGAAACCTTTGCGAACGTTCCGATCATTTTGTTAAAAGGTGCGGAATGGTTCTCTTCTATCGGTACGGAAAAATCCAAGGGAACGAAAGTGTTTGCTTTGGGCGGTAAAATCGTAAATACCGGTTTGGTTGAAATTCCGATGGGTACGACGCTGCGTGAAGTCATTTATGAGATCGGTGGCGGATGTCCGGGCAATAAGAACTTTAAAGCAGTTCAAACCGGCGGTCCTTCGGGGGGATGTCTGACTGAAAATGATTTGGATACACCGATTGACTTTGACAACCTGGTTGCTCTGGGTTCGATGATGGGTTCAGGCGGTATGATCGTTTTGGATGAAGATAACTGTATCGTCGATGTCGCGCGCTTCTATATGGACTTTATCGTCGATGAGTCCTGCGGTAAGTGTACGCCTTGCCGGGTCGGTACCAAGCGTCTGCTTGAAATGCTGAATGATGTTTGTGAGGGCAGAGGTACATTGCAGACATTGCACGATATGGAAGATTTGGCTAATAAGATCAAAGATACCTCGCTTTGCGGTTTAGGGCAGACAGCACCTAATCCGGTACTATCTACGCTTCGTTTGTTTAGGGATGAGTATTTGGCACACGTAGTCAAAAAGAAATGTCCTTCGGGCGTTTGTAAGTCATTACTGACGTATTCGATCATAACCGAGAAGTGCCGTAAATGTTCCTTATGTGCCAAACAGTGTCCGACAGGAGCTATTTCCGGTGTTCCTGGCAAAGAACCGTATGTCATCGATGCGAGCAAGTGTATTAAATGCGGTGCCTGTATGACGGCTTGTCGTTTCGATGCCGTTGTCAGGGTTTAGGAGGTAAGTCAATGATCAACTTAAAAATTAACAATATTCCGGTCACGGTCGATCCGGGAGCTACGATTTTAACGGCAGCTGCGAAAGCCGGAATAAACATTCCGACATTATGTTATCTGAAAAATTGCACGGAAACCGGTGCATGCCGCGTTTGTACCGTTGAGGTCAAGGGTTCTCGTACATTGGGTGCAGCCTGTGTTTATCCGGTAACGGAAGGCATGGAAGTGTTTACGCACTCCGCCCGTGCGATCGAAGCAAGAAAGAATACAGTAAGTCTGATTCTGTCCAACCACTCCAAGGACTGCTTATCTTGTATCCGCAATCAAAACTGTGAACTGCAGACGCTTGCGGACAGCTTAGGTATCCGTGATGTCAAGTATCAGGGCGAGCGTACGGCGATCACTTATGATGATGTCGCTTACGGAATCGTTCGTGACACTTCGAAGTGCATTCTTTGTGGTCGCTGCATCGAAACATGTAAAAACGTTCAGGGACTTGGTATCTTGGGTTATATGGATCGCGGATTTAAAACCAAAGTCGGTCCGGTCATGGATAAGAGTTTTGCCAATGTCAACTGCATGCAATGCGGTCAGTGTATCAATGTCTGTCCGGTTGGTGCTTTAGCTGAAAAAGAAGAGATACATGAGGTCGTTCAAGCGCTGAGCGATCCGAAAAAGCATGTCATCGTTCAGACAGCTCCGGCTATCCGGGCTTCATTGGGCGAAGAGTTTGGCATGCCTATCGGTTCAAGAGTGACTGGTAAAATGGTTGCCGCTTTGCGTCGTATCGGTTTTGCGAAAGTCTATGACACCAACTATGCTGCTGATTTGACGATTATGGAAGAGGGAACAGAATTCTTGCATCGCTTCAGTGAAAAGGGTACATTACCGATGATCACTTCTTGTTCGCCGGGATGGGTGCGTTATCTGGAGTTTGAATATCCGGATCTGATTCCGAATCTTTCAACCTGTAAATCTCCGCACATGATGTTTGGTGCGATATTGAAATCCTATTATGCACAAACTAAGGGTATCAATCCGAAGGATATTTATGTAGTATCCATCATGCCTTGTGTTGCTAAAAAAGAAGAAAAAGAACGCAAGGAAATGATTAAAAATGAAATAAAAGATGTGGATGCTGTCTTGACGACACGCGAGCTGGGTCGTTTGATCAAGCTTTACGGCATTGATTTTACGTATCTTGATGATGAAGAATATGATCAGGACATGTTTGGTGAGTATACGGGAGCCGGTGTCATATTTGGTGTTACCGGGGGCGTAATGGAAGCCGCATTGCGCACGGTGTATGTCAAACTGACCAACAAAGAATTGGATGATGTGAAGTTTGAGGCTGTCCGAGGAATTCACGGTATTAAAGAAGCTACGATTACGGTCGATGGCGTCAATATCAATGTTGCGGTAGCCCACAGCATGACCTTGGCAAAACCTCTGTTAGATGATATCCGCAACGGCAAATCACCGTATCATTTCATTGAAATCATGGGTTGTCCGGGGGGATGTATCAATGGTGGCGGTCAGTCGATCGTCAATGCGAGCATTCGCAATAAATATCCGAACAATCAATGGCTGAAATTGCGTGCGAAAGCAATATACGCTGAAGATGAAGCCCGTCCGATTCGTCAATCCCACAAGAACACACAGATCTTAGCCCTGTATGAGAATTTCTTGCACGAACCCTGCGGACATCTGTCGCACAAACTGTTGCATACACATTACACTCCGAGAAAGAGATTTAAATAGTTTTGAAAATGCTCACTAACCGTGGGCATTTTTTGTCATGATTTTGTCATTGACAAATGATTTCGTGTCATTTCACCGCAAGTCTTTTCGATTATAATTATATCAAATAACGGAGGGCAAATTATGAGTGTTATGATTCCACTACAACCCAAAGTTCCCACTTTACCACCGAAAATCGAGCCGGTACAGCCGCCTTCTTTTTTTATACCAAATGCCGTAGAGACGGAGACTCTTTTTCTCTGGTTTAAGAACACGGTTCGAATGGGGATTAAATCTCTGCCATCGCAAGTGAAGAATATTACCATTCGATTAGCCATCGTCACGGTCATCAACCTGATTTTTTGGACAGCAGAACCCTATCTGATGCCTACCTTTATCGGAAGGATGATTTCTTTGGTAGTGTTTTTAACCGCCACTTATAACGACATCATTCCCAAGACGATTTTCTGGGTCATCATCTTTACTTTTGGCGAATCATTATTCAAGAAACTTCGTACATCGGGCATCAGAAAGACTTTTGCGCCATTAAAAGAAACGATTCCACAGTTCAAAGAAGCCTATGTTTTAGCTAAACAAAAGGCCATTGTCCTGTTGTTGATCGGTTCAGGATTCGGTTTGATCGTAGCAAACAATTTTGCCAGTTACAGCCGTTTTTCAGGAGCAAAAAACAAATTCGACAAATACTTTGTAGCGCTTGTCATCGGTTTTTCCGTCTCGTACTTGTTAGGGGAAGGAAGAAAAACAGGATTGTTCAAATTTATCCGATTGCTGACTTCCGATTTATCGCGCTGGACAAAAAAGAACTTGAGGTTAGTAGAGCATGAGATTTTTCTGGTACTGACAGCCTTTGTTATTGGGATTTTCCTGGATGCGCCGTTAATTGCCATTGGCTGGATGTATGGCGGATATATCTGTGGAGCGCTTTGCATATTGGCAGGATCTTTCTACCCGATGCTAAATAAGACGGCACATGAAAACAAAGGTTGATCACACCTACCG
>JANJWY010000245.1 GCA_024709285.1 Erysipelotrichaceae bacterium | reverse complement strand
AACAGTTTTTATCACCGCTGACCAATAAGCGCACAGATGCTTATGGTGAGGATAAAGGGTTGTTGTTGCAACAAGTCGTGGAAGCGGTTTTAAAGGAGTTTGACGGTCCGGTGTTTGTGCGTCTGAGCGGCGAGGAATATGTCGAGGGCGGCCGTCATATTGAGGATACGATGGAAACGGTGAAACGTTTGGATCGATTGGGAGTTTCGCTGATCAATATGTCCAGTGGCGGGGTTGCCCCGGTTTCGATGAATGTTTTCCCAATGTATCAGGTAAATCTGGCCACACAGGCGAAGTCGGTCACAGGATTGCCGTTGGCGACGGCAGGGCTGATTACTGAGCGTGAACAGATTGCGGATATCATTGAAAATGAGAAGGCAGATGTCGTTTTGCTGGGTCGGCTGATGACGCGTGATCCGTTCTTTTTGATGAAATGGATGTATGATTTGGGTTTAATTACGAAAGAAAATACGCCGAATTATTTGTATCGGTCGTTAAGTGCGATGAAGTAGGGGACATGGTCCCCTTTTTTTTACCCTTTTTTTAGTGTATAATTACTCCGTATTAAATCAAGGAGGAAATTATGGCGAATTGTTTGGTAGCCCAGTCGGGCGGTCCTACATCGGTCATCAATGCGACATTGGCTGGGGTGGTCAAGGGCAATCAGTTGAATCAGGTGTATGACATCGTTTATGGCGGTTTACACGGTGTAGAGGGTATCCTTCAGGAAATGTTAGTGAATTTGACGGATATGAGCGAAGAAGAAAACTACGTGCTTCGTCAGACACCGGCAAGTGCTTTGGGTTCATGCCGCTATAAACTGAAAAGAAGCAATGTAGCGGACTTTGAGCGTATTTTCGAAGTTTTAGATAAGTATGATATTGAGACCATGTTTTATATCGGCGGTAATGATTCGATGGATACGGTGGCTGCGCTGAGTGAGTATGCAGAGGCGAAGGGCATTACGAATCATCGTTTTGTCGGCTGTCCGAAAACAGTGGATAATGATTTGATGGTTACCGATCACTGTCCGGGCTATGGCAGTGCAGCGAAGTTTATTGCCAATACAGCTCTTCAGACATGGTTGGATGTGAATGTTTATACTCGTGAAGAGGTATTTGTTCTAGAAACCATGGGACGTGATGCCGGTTGGTTGGCGGCTTCGGCTTGTTTGAGCGGAATCGTTGATTTGGTCGTTTTGCCGGAAGAGGTGTTTGATAAGGAAGTATTCTTGAATGAAGTCCGTAAGAGAATCAAAGAGAAGAATAAATGTTATGTCGTTGTTTCGGAAGGTGTCCGTTATGCAGATGGTACCTACCTTGCGGCGGGAGAAGCGAAGAATGACGGTTTTGGTCATGCTATATTGGGCGGTGCCGGAAATGCGGTCAAGAATCTGATTTTGGACTCCGGTGCAGCCAAGCGTGTGAAGGTTCAGGATTTATCGACGGCTCAGCGCTGTCATGCGACCGATCAGTCGTTTACGGATGTTGAGGAATCATTCAAACTCGGTATGTCGGCTCATATGCGCTCGGCAGATAAAGCGTTTACGGGCATGATGGTCGGTGTCAAACGTGTTGAAGGTGAAGTGTACAATGTTGAATACTTTGCAACCAAGGCGAGCACTGTGGCGAATCATGTCAAGAGTTTCCCGATGGAATGGATGTTGCCGAATTACCGCGGTGTCACTCAGGAAGCATTGGATTATATGCGTCCGCTGATTGAGGGCAGTCCGGTCATTCGTTATAAGAATGGTGTCCAACAATATGTGGTGCCTTTCTACATGCGTAAGAAATAGTTAAAACTCAGTCCTTCGGGACTGTTTTTTTATTTTGATGAAACTTTCTTTTTCTTGTGTTATCTTTATTATATAGGGGAGAAGAGGTTAACTATGATTAATATTCCGTTTATTGTTGCTTTGGGCAGGATCAATGAAATTGAATGGGGAATCACTCCGCAAGAATGGCTGAATAATCACTGGTATGTACGGTGGAATGATTTTGTTTTGGCAGAGCCTTCCTCAACTTTCTTTGTTTTCTCTTTGGCCATCGTGATTTTGCTGTTATCGATCCGATTTCTTAGCAGTGCCAATCATCAGAAGTCTCGCATTTGGTTTGGATTGAGCATGCTGGCATGGAGTCTTTCAACCTTTAGTGCGGGTGTCAGTTATCAGATTCTGAGTTATGAGTTGAAATGTGCCGGAAGATCGGTGTGCTTATGGACGACTCCGTGGGAAATCGCTTATTTATTCTTGTATGTGGTCAGTGTCAAACTGTTAGTGATTGCGATAAGTTATTGCTGTGGGTCTGATCGATACCGAAAAATCTTAATGGGTTATGCTCTGATCATGGGAATCTTATATTCCGTAATTTTAATGGCAGGCATATGGATTCCGAATCAGTTTCTGATATCGTTTGAACTTATGGTACTTTTCTTAGTTCCGTCTTATTTGCTTATGTTTGTATTGAATCTGGGGAATTACCGCAAAACCCGCCGTTTGATTGATATCCGGTTAATCAGATCTTGGATCGGGATGCTGTTGATTACGATCGCGTATTTCGTGTTTTATTTGTCGGGAGTATCAAGTCTGTTATGGCAAAAGGGTATATGGTTCAATGCCAATGATGTCTTGCATCTGTTGTTGATTGCATGGGCACTGTACATTCGGTTTAAAGTAGAGCATCTGGTAGCCGATTCTGAGTAAAAAAACACAACGATAACTCGTTGTGTTTGTTTTTTCTGGCGGAGGAAGCAGGATTTGAACCCGCGCGGGCTTGTGACCCCTGCCGGTTTTCGAAACCGGTCCCTTCAACCACTTGGGTATTCCTCCGTGCACGAACTATTATACCAACTGAGCAGATATTTGTCATTATTTTTCTTTTTTGACGGTAAGAAACAGGGGAAAAGTCAATTTTCATGCATCCATAAATGAAAATTTATATGTAAGAAATTTTCATAAATGGCGTGTTTTTTGACGTAAATTCACTTGAAATTTGATCGTTTTTGCTCATTTCTTTCGTTTTTTGTGTAGATCAACGCTATTCATGCGTTATTTTATCCACAAACTTCTTGTGAATTTGTTCATTTGATTTAAATGAATGAAAATTAATGTGAAAACTCTGAAAACATTTACATTTGAAAGTAAATGTTTACTGCGCTTCTTGACTTTCAAAGCAACTATCGTTATAATGACTACAATACAGACGGGATCTGTATCTCACATTTAAGGAGGAAAAATGAAAAAATTTATTTCTTTAATTGCGATCGCATTGTTAGCCGCTTCGTTGGCTGCGTGTGGACCTACATCAAGCGGACCTTCCGGTACGTTGATCGTCGGTACCCCGAAAATGAATGGTGACTTTGTTGCCGGTTTCGGAAACAGCGCTTATGACAATGCAATTCGCACAATGATCTGGGACTACCCGACCTATACTACGACTCCGGGCGGAGAATTCGTTCTCAATGAAACCGTAGTTGAAAAATTGGTCACCAGCGTTGATGACGCAGGCAATAAGACCTATACCTTTACAATTAAAAAAGGTATCAAATGGTCTGATGGTTCTGCAGTTACCGCTAAAGACTTTGTATTCGATATCTTATTCTCGGCTCATCCGGCTTGGACTGAAGCAGGTGCTACATCTTCGACCGGCGATTCCTTGGTTGGATATAACGATTATAAGACAGGCGTAGTTGACAAATTCACAGGCGTTAAGCTGGTCGACGATAACAATTTCGCTATTACGATCGCTGCTGAAAACCTCC
>JANJWY010000240.1 GCA_024709285.1 Erysipelotrichaceae bacterium | reverse complement strand
GGTTTTTGATCCTTTCATAATACCTCCACTAAGTCGAAAAGGCCCTTTTTCAAGGGCCTTAACTCAATCTGTTTAGTCTGTAATGACATCTCCCCAGAGTGTGTATTCGCCTTTATAAATCTTTGTTAATTGTTCGCCAGTCAGATTGCTGACAGGATTGTCTTTATGAACGATGGCAACGATAGCATCCCAAGCCAATTGTGTACGCGTAGCTTCAGGACCGCTCAGTTCTTCATCGCGGAAGAAACGGGAGG
This sequence comes from Erysipelotrichaceae bacterium, assembly GCA_024709285.1. Taxonomy (GTDB): domain Bacteria; phylum Bacillota_I; class Bacilli_A; order Erysipelotrichales; family Erysipelotrichaceae; genus UBA2227. The sequence continues at coordinate 5,157 of JANJWY010000240.1, read as the reverse complement.
AGTAGCCGATATGCTTATAGTTAACGCCGTCTTTCTCTGTGCCTTGAACTCGTTTGTACCCATCACTGGATCCGGTATGGTCGTTTTCAGTCTTAACATTGCCGCAAGCCGGCGAGAATGCTGCCGATAACGCTTCTGCGATTTTCTGAACGGAATCTGATCCGCCAAACTTCAGGGTTACTGCACTGTTATCTTGGGCACATACCGGGAAGTTTGCTACTTGAGAAGCCCATGTTCCGGTACCCGAAACTGCTGTAGCACCTTTGTTAGCAATAACGTCTGCACCGTCATTGGATGCGACATATGCCAGAAATGCCAGGGTCAGCTGATATTCGGTGTCATTGACATAATCACCATCTAAACGTCTCATCATCACAAACGGACGTTTCAGCTTATATGTATCATTTAGCACATTAGCTTCAGTAGCTGCAACCCCTTCAAAGCTCAGCGCTTTAATGGTATTGTTGACCGAAGATAATGAAACGTAGCCGATACCGGCTTTGTCCGTAGCCATAGCCGACATAATGGCATTGTTGTCAGCCGTAATAAATCCGGCAACCAATACGGAATCATTGGCAGATGCATCCGCAAAACCGATTCCTCTCATAAATCCATCACGGGTACCTGAGGATGTATCACGGGTATATACATTAATTTTTTCTGCTTCGAACCCAGGTTCTTCCACCGGAGCACTGCAAGCGGCTAAAGTAAGCATCAGTATCATACTAAATAATAAAACGATCTTTTTCATGTTTGTCCTCCTTGACGAAAACAATTATAGGATTCAAAAATCAATTCTATATTTTCGTTTTGTTAAGAAAATGTTAATTTCAAAATAAAAGGGTTGCATATGCGCAAACCCTTGTTAATAATGTTCATTTTATGCTTCATTCATCTTTTTGGTAAATCTTCGACATCCCGATGATTTCCTGAAATACCTTATTTCTCAAATCTTCAGGTTCTATGACTTCACAGTCACTTCCCAATTGTAAGATAAACTGCATGATCGAATACTCACCTCTCAAATCAACAGATAAAACAAATGTTTCATCACTGATCCACTCAATCAACTGATTTTCTCCAAAAACATATTCACTCAGATATTCCCGGTTTTTTATCAGAAACACACATCGGATGGGTTTCGATACATTATGACCATACGGTGTGATCGCCTTTTTCACGATGAAATCCTCGTCATAGCGAAAGTGCTGATCTGTAATCAATAACGACTCGATTCGGTTGATTTTGTATGTCGACAATCCTTTTTGATTGTCTTGACACAAAATATACCAGAGGCCATTGACCTGAACCAGCTCTCGCGGCTCAATCAGATAGGATTTGCTGGCTTTGTTTTGCGGTTTATAGCTCATTTTCACCCGCTGATTGGACAGGATGGCCGAAGAAAGCAATGACAGATACTCATGCACTGTTTCTTTATCCATAGCCAACTGCCAGCCGGCAGTCGTAGCAAACTGAACAGGTTCAGAGATTTTCTCATTCGCCAGTATTTTCTCCATAGCCCGCTTGAAATCATCACCGAACAACGGATCTTTGCTTGTAAGCAGAAAAGGTGCTGCAATCAGCACGGCTCTTCTTTCCTCTTCATTTAGGGAAGCCAAGGGCAACAGTGTCGAATCTACCAGACTGTATCCGCCAAAAGGACCATTGGTAACTTCAATGACGTATCCGGCAGTTTCCAGCTCTTTCTTCAGTTCGATGATGTTGCGCGGATTGGTTTCCAGCATTTCTGCCAGTTCGGATTTTTTGATGTACTTCCGGGTTTTCAGTATCATCAGCATACGAATGGCCAATGCAGTTCTGTTCATCCGATCACCTCGGCTTTCTCTTTAATAATCATAGCGTTAAAGCGGATAATGTCTTCTTCCGAATGCAACAGCTGGTGAACTTTCGATAAGCTCAACTGAGGCAAAGCTTCAAATATCCGGATCACGCATTGCGTATGGTGTAAGACTCCTTCGCTGATATTTCCTTTAAGGGTGGAACCGGTATACATCTGCCGATAAGAGAAGCGAAAGCTGCAGCCGGTTTCTCTGGATAGCGTACATAATCCCGGTCGTTTGGGGTCGAATAGTTCAATGACATCACAACTGACATCGAGATTGACGATAGTTTCATCCGAAACTTCCATGCTTGCTTTGATGGTTGGCAAGCGGTACATTGAATACTTAAGATAATAGTGGAAATCTGATGCTTGTTGCGCTGTTTCAAATTCACAGATGATACGGGATACTTCATCTTGTGCGATAAAGTGTTGTTCAAACTTTTTTTGCTGCTGAACAAGCCAGTTCAGATTAACGTTTCTGATTTGCTGATTGTCAGTCATTTCGTGAAGGATATGGGTAATATTGGTTTGGATCATGGTCATAATGTTCACCTCTTGTACCCAGTATATCGTATATTATTACATTATTTATGTAATATAATCAATCATGTGCACTGTATTTTATTCAAAATATCGGTGAAATCCTGTGTTTTTTACTTGTATTGTCAAATTAATCATGTTAAGATAACCGCGTTGTAAATTTTAAGGAGAATCGATGAAAGCTGTACTGTCTAACGTTAATCTGATTAACCGCCAGGATGATCTGGCCAATGAATTTTACTCACATATCGATGATTTGATGGAACATCCGTTGGTACAAAAGATGGATGATTACTCTCAGCATTTAAATACGAGCCGTCTTCAACACTCGCTCAATGTTGCTTACTATTCATTTCTGTTTGCACGCAAACTGAATCTGAATGTCCGGGATGCCGTACGAGGAGCAATGTTACACGATTTGTTTTTGTATGAGTGGAGAACCGAACAACCTGTCGAGGGGAATCATGTATTGGTTCATCCGATTCAAGCCCTGCATAACGCGCATAAAGTCACGGAGGTTACTGCCGTGATGGAGGATGTCATTTCCAGTCATATGTGGCCGGTGGGTAATGTCAAACCGAAGACAAGCGAGGGCTGGCTGATTCAGATGGTTGACAAGATGTGCGCCATAATGGAAATTGGCGTTCAGTCTTCTAAAAAGATCGAGCGTATGAATTTTGCACCGATCTTACTTGGCTTATTATTTTATATCAACTAGATGCTCCGGCATCTTTTTTATTTTATCGTAAAGTCGGATATTATCAAAAAGATGAACGAACGGATGTCTTAGCACCGGCATCAGCAATAATCCCAGTACGTCTTTTTTCCCCCAGAAATCAAGCAGCCAGATGGCATCGGGATGCGTGCTGACCGACCCGGTTTCAACAAGTTTCTCAATATCTGCTTTTCTGACTTTTTTACTCAGATCTTCAAACATCAGGTCTTCCAGCATGGCCAATGTCTGCTTACCCACTGCATTTCGATATTCCATCAGTTGAAAGTAATCTATCTGACGACTCAGACGCATGATTTCTTCATCTGTCATCGCATTTCCTGTGTCTTTAAAAGCTGTAAGAAGTTTTTCTTGCCATACTTCAAATAATTCATTTTTATGGCATATCAGGCGGCTCACAACCATATCCTCAATCCGGGTTATATGCCATAAATTCCAGGCAATCGTCGCATCTTCCGCACTCGGCATGATGGTATGTTCATTCTGATGGGATGGGATCACGAAGTAATCATCATAGGCCAACTCATGGAGTTTTATACAGAGACTGATCGTTTTTGAAAATTCGCTCTTCTTGGTTGCAATTGAACGTAATTCCTTTACAAGCGGATTGATATCTTTGGCGGTAGAAATCATATTTTCACCTCCTGATTTCATTATACATCCAGTCATTGTTGATACAAACACCGTGTGATATAATTATTTCAGATACAGACTGATTATCATGTAAAAGTAACTTTATGAGTCAATGTCCGACACGGCATAAAGTAAATATTATCCGGTATTACCGGAGTTTTGTCTTTTTCTCGTCTAATGAGAAATGGAGTGATGACGATGAAGAAATCAATGGTTGTGTTCATTTGTATGTTGGCTTTAATCTTCTCATTCAACATTACGGTAAATGCTGCTAAACCCGTTCCTTCCGCAAATAATACGATCAGAGTTGTGAAAACAGTTGATAACAATCCCACAGATACCGCTGAATTCAGTATTACTTTACTCAAAGACGGTAAATACTACAGCGAAGGTATTGTTACAGTTTCATTTCCTCTGGTGTTTTCGAATCTTCCGGATGGAAGGTATTCCATTACAGAAGCTTCTAAGGTTGGTTACTCGCTTGTATCGATCAGTCCTGATTCTGTTCGTGCAAGTAAAAATTCTACTTACACATTCAACGTGGTTAATCACAAGGAAGATACGATCGATCCGCCACCACCCTCAGACAGTATTTATTATGTGGCGCTGGGTGATTCCATCGGAACCGGTGATACCTCACGCGGTACGACCAGCAGCTACATCATAGGTTTCTACAACTATTTAGTTACAGCAAATCCGGGGATTAACGTTACCTTAAGAAATCTGTCGACCAACGGGGATGATTCCAGTGACCTGCTTGGAAAACTGCGTGCCGATACCAACTGTACGGGAGATGTTGCTAAGGCAACGATTTTAACTCTTGATATCGGCGGTAATAATGTACTTCCGGCCGGTGAAAACAGTTTTTCCACAATCAATCATACGGTTGCCCAAGAAGGTACGCTTCGCTTTGAAAGTGAGTATCCGTTGATCATTGACGAAATCCGCCGTTGCAATCCGACAGTGGAAATTATTACGATGACACTGTATAATCCCTATAATGCCGCGAGCATCCGATATTATGAAGGGGATCCTGCGTTGCATATTGCCGTTGAGGCCTATGTAAGCCGGATCAACGTTAAAATCAGAGAGATCAGCGATCCGAATTACCGGTTTGCTGAAGTGCATGACGTCTGGAAAACTCAGTATGCCGATCTTGGAAAGATGGGCAGTGTGACGTATTTCTATCCCAATGTCTTATTGAAATTTACCCGGGATCCGCATCCGAATCAAACCGGTCAAAATGTTTTGACAGAGATGATGAAACAGACGTATCTTCAAACTCCATAAAAGAAATGACAGCCGACCGGCTGTCATTTTATTGTTCGATTTGTTGAAACAGATCCGTGATTTCCTCACTTGGTTTTTTATCAAGCAAACTAACTGCAATGATTGATATCATTGCGAC
>JANJWY010000223.1 GCA_024709285.1 Erysipelotrichaceae bacterium | reverse complement strand
ACCTTAGTACAAGGAAATGTCATCAGCATCAAAGATGGTGAATAGGACCGCTCGCAGCAATCGGATGCTTTTAGGGCTGTCCGTTTTCTTTGTGCTTATTTTCTTGGTCATTTCGACCAATGTGTTTGTTGTCTCGATTCTGGGTTATCATATTCATTCAGCCAAGGATATTAAAGCCGAATCTGCAAACATTCACTTAGCCACCAAATCACTGTTGGCGCAACGCGGAAACATTCTTGATATTAACGGTAACGTCATCGTCCATGACGTTATTTCGTATACACTGATCGCATATCTGGATCCGGAAAGAATGGTCGGTAAGAGTCCTCGGTATGTCGTTGATAAAGAAGCGACGGCACAAGCCCTTGCACCGATTTTAGGTATTCCCGTATCGACGGTCATGACAAATCTGAACCGTGATGCCAAGCAGACGGAATTTGGCACAAAGGGCAGAAATCTGACTCTGGCACAGAAAACCGCTATTGAAGCGCTGAACTTGCCCGGATTTGATTTTATCAAAACTGTCACCCGAAATTATCCGATGAAAGTATTCGCATCACATTTAATTGGTTTTGCTCAATATGACGCCGACAAGAACAGTCTGGTTGGCAAAATGGGTGTTGAAGCTATCTTTAATGAACTGCTATCCGGTGAAAACGGTTATGAAAAGTACAGAGTCGATAAAAACGGGTACCGTATGCTTGATGGCAATTTAGAAGAAGCGGAAGCCGTCAACGGAGCAACCATCGTACTGACAATTGATAAAGGCATTCAGGAATCCTTGGAAATGGCTTTTGACATGACGATCAATACTCACAAAGCAGAGCTGGTCTGGGGATCAGTCATGGAAATTGCAACCGGCCGCATTTTAGCTTGGGGACATGCGCCAGGTTTTGATCCAAACAATATAGATATTGAAAATTATAGCAATGTCGGCATGCAATATGCGTATGAACCGGGTTCTACCATGAAAACCTTCACCTACGCAGCAGCGATGGATATCGGTAAATATGTAGGAACAGACACTTTTGACTCCAATTTTTTCAGAATGGGAATAGATCAAGGACTTCCTGTCCGAACAGATGATCCCAGCAAAACATTTGCCATTATCAATAATTACATGAAACGCACCTACGGAAGAGTTGATTTTGATTTCGCTTATCTGCTCTCACTAAACACCGGTATTGCCACGCTTTTAACGACTGTGTTGCCGCCAAGCACCTATGAGGAATATTTGGATAAGTTTGGCTTCTTCAAGCCGGTCAATACGGATGTATATCCTGAGGTGGAAGGGGTTAAAAACTTCCGCTATCCATTGGAAATGATCACGACCGGTTTCGGTCAGGGATCTTCTGTTACGATGTTGCAAATGCTTCAGGCATATTCAGCCATTTTCTCGGATGGAACCATGGTAAAACCTTATTTCGTTGAGAAAGTCTTTGATGAAAAAACATCTGAAGTCATATATCAGGCTCAGCCGACGATCGTTGGAAAACCAATCAAAGAATCGACCGCAAAGCAGATGCAGGCCTTGATGGACAGAACCATTAACGACGGAGGTACATCTCGGAACTATCAGATTCCCGAAGTGCGTACGATGGGTAAAACCGGTACGTCCCAGGTAGCGGTTGACGGGGAGTACTCAAAAGATAAAAATATATACTCGGCTATGACTGCACTGCCGGCAGAAAATCCGAAATATATGGTCTATTACGCCTTTTTAGCACCGACATCTACGAAAGCGCATCAGGAAACTTCAGCCGTACAACAAATTTTCCGTCGGTTATCGCTTACCTACGGTCTTTATTCCGAGAACAATGGTCCAACCGAAACAGTTCCCGTAATCGAAATGCAACTGCCAAATTTCATCAATCGCAGCGTACTTTCTTTACTGACATGGAATGCTGAATTAAAACTGCCGTTAACAATCATTGGAAACGGAGAAAGAGTCATCAATCAATATCCGGAAGTAAATCATACGATTCTTAACAGTCAGCGACTGTTTGTACTGACGGATGGAAGTGAAATCACAATGCCGGATATGACGGGGTGGAGTCGAAAGGATGTTACGACTTTCTGGCTGTTGAGCAATAAAGCCGTCTTCATTGAGGGCAGTGGTCTGGTCAGTTCTCAAAACATTGCGGCCGGAACCGTTTTGACGGATCAAAGTGAAATTTCTGTAATTCTGACATTAAAGCCGTAAGGCTTTTTTAAATCTTAATGCAGCCATGGATTGATTTTGATATAATAGGGCAGAAAAGGGGATGTTTTTTATGGAATTGCGCTTAATTTTGGTTTTCCCGGTTTCACTTATCGTGACTTGGCTGACCATTCCCTGGCTGATCGTTTTTCTTAAGAAATTGAAATACGGTCAGAGTATCAGTGAGTATTCGTTGGAAGAACATAAAGCTAAAACCGGTACACCGACGATGGGCGGAATCGCTTTTGTCGTGATTCCGGTCGTATTGTTTCTGGTTTTCTTTTTTGATGTCATGGATACCAACGGCTGGCTGCTGATTTTATCGTACATCGGATATGCACTGATTGGTTTTTGGGATGATGTCAAGATAATCATCGAAAAGAAAAATGACGGACTTCCGGCTGGATTTAAGTTTTTTCTGCAAATTATTTTAGCCGCTATCTTTTACTATTTTTATAAAGATATTGCTTCCAGTTCTTTGGTGATTCCGTTGGTTAACTGGAATATATCGTTGGGCTGGCTTTATGGAGCACTGGTATTCTTTATGCTGGTCGGAGCAAGCAATGCCGTCAATCTGACGGATGGCATGGACGGTTTGGCTGCCGGAACATCATTTCTGGCATTGATACCTTTTATCTTTTTTGCGATAACCCAATCCGCCATGACGATTGCCGGTTTCTCACTGGCCGTTTTAGGATCGCTTGTAGCCTATCTGCGTTACAATATTTATCCGGCCAAGATATTTATGGGCGATACCGGATCGCTGCCTTTAGGTGCGCTTTTGGCGACGATGGCGATACTGTTAAAACAGGAAGTGCTTTTGGTTTTGATTGGCGGTGTTTTCGTTTATGAAACACTTTGTGTCATCATTCAGATTGGATCCGTCAAACTGCGTAAGAAAAGAGTGTTTAAATATACTCCGATTCATTATTCCTTTGTTCTTTCAGGATGGAAAGAAGTAAGAGTCGTACATTTTTTCTGGATGCTTGGTTTCATATTCGCCTTGATGGGCGTGTTGATAGGTAATTTATGAGTAAAGTACTG
>JANJWY010000216.1 GCA_024709285.1 Erysipelotrichaceae bacterium | reverse complement strand
AACCGGATTATCCGTGATGTCATTGGTATTTTGTATCATGCCATTTGTGACCTATCATTTCCGGGCAAATCGGTTGAATACAACGGATAAGCGTTAAGTCAGATACGTATCAGTTTGATTTGTGAAGAATGTGCATGCTTATCTCAAATTATCACAAAGTTCTATTGACATGGTATGTTTTTGTGAGATATTTATTATAAAGTAAGTGGGGTTTGCCATGGGGAAAAAAGAAATGAAAGTTTCAGTTGGAAAAACAGAAGTCCTGTTTGAATTTGAAAAGCTAAGAAAAACGGTGACCGGATATGCTGCCGTGATATTTTTCCTTGTTTTTGCGGGAATTACCGGTCTTTATGTTATCACTGATTTCAGTGCATATCAAATAGCCATATTTATTAATGGCGGTGTCTTGGCAGTCTTGTTAATCGTTGGAATATTGAACTTTTCGAAAAAAAATCAATTAGGATCAGTCATTCTTAATCTGATCCTTGGACCTGCATTATTTGCCAATGTCTGGCTGTATCTGGGGAAAGAAATCGGAATTCATTATTTGTTTGTCGTGTTTGCTATCATGCCTTTTGTTACTATCAGCCGACAGTATAAATTCTTTCAGTGGCTTTTTGGATTGACAAGCATTGCAATCCTCGCATTGCTGTTAAATCTTGAAACACTCGGCTCTATCAATGAATCTTTGCCAGCAATCGTATTTATGATTGGCAATTACACGTTCATTGGTGCAAGTTTACTTTTTATCAGTCTGATGTTTGTTGTTTATACGCGGATGATTGAGAAATATGAAGCATTATTGAAAGCCAAGGAGCTTGAAGTTGCTGAAATGGCAGAAGAAGTTCGTCGTATGGCTTTAGAAGATACTTCGACGGGTGCAGTGACACACCGAAAGCTGGAAGAATTGATCATAGCCGAGATCGCACGAAGTGATCGCTACGAAACACCATTTTCATTAATAATGTTCTCCCTGTCGGATATTAAAGAAGTATTTGCTGTTTACGGTCAGGAAAAGGGCGAGAAAATCATGGAACAGCTCGTACATATCGTACGGACGGATTTACGGCTGGTGGACATTTTGGGTCGCTGGACAGATGGAGAATTTGTGATTTTCATGCCTGAAATCAAACTTCACCAAGCCGTTTATGTCGCACAAAGGCTGGTTAGCATAATTGCATCGACAGAGTTTCTGCCAAAAATCAAATTACCCTCAAATTTTGCGGTCATTCAGCGACTGCCGGGAGAAAAGTTTGAAGCACTTACCGATCGCTTACATCAGTTGATGAGAAAATCTGTTGAAGAAGGCGAGAACCGAATCAGTAATTAATAAAATCCAGATTTCTGGATTTTTTTATCAGTGTTTGTGCGAAAACGATGCTATTGTCGTATAATAGGGTCGAGGTGTTTGCTATGAAAATTTGTATAGTCGGTGGTACAGGGACAATAAGTACCAATTTGTGTAAACTTCTGGCTTCTGAAAATGATGTTGAACTGACGATCATCAATCGGGGCAGCAATAAGGAAAAAGTCCCAGTTAACGCTGAGTTACTGATCGGTGATGCTTTCGATGTTGAAAAAATGAATGCTCTTTTGGATGGACGTTTCTTTGATGTCGTTATTCATTTTGTGATATTTGATCCGCACCAAGCTGAAAAGTCGATTCGGATATTTAAAGATAAGATGAAGCAGTTCATTTTCATAAGCACGGTTGCCACGTATAACCGAGAAGGACGTGTCGTGTTTGATGAGAACACCGATAAAAACAATCCATTTAGTCTGTACGGACGCAATAAGCAGGCTTCGGAAGAAATTTTTATGGAAGCCTTCAGTAGGGAAGATTTTCCGGTTACGATCATTCGGCCTTCTCAGACGTACGATGAAACCCGAATACCGGTGAGTGTCAAAGGCAAGGAAATCTATCCGGTCATTCAAAGAATCAAACGCGGTAAGAAAGTGTTGATCCATGGCGATGGAACTTCCGTTTGGGCGAGTATGCACAGCATAGATTTTGCCTTAGGATTAGTTAAGATTTTTCTGAAAGAAGAAACGCTCGGCGAAGTATATCAGTTGACCAGTGAAGAATCGCTCAGTTGGAATCATATTTATCAGCTGATTGCGGATTATTATCATGTGCAGCTTCGACCTGTCTATATCCCCTCGTCCGTGTTGGCATTGAGTCAGAAATATGACTTTGCTTCTTCTATCGTTGGCGACAAGCAATATTCGGTTATTTTTGACAATTCCAAAATCAAATCGGTCATTGGAGATATTCCGCTGACCGTCCCCCTTGCTAAGGGAATCCGAATGTATTTGGACAATGTTGAAAACAATCCTCTTCTTCAGATCACTGAAGCGGATTTCGATACTTGGTGTGAAACTGTCATTGAACGATTGACACAATGTTCCGTTTCTTTAGCGGAAGTTCTGTAAGATTTCGCTTGTACTCAACTCAAAGTTGGAGTATATTGCATGTAAATAAGAATGGATGGATCTTGGATGAAGAAGATTGTCGGATTGATTTTGATTGTGATATTCATTGCTGGCGGACTTGGTTTTTATGCTTGGCGAAATTGGGAGCGTGCCGATGAGGCCGTCGTCCGCGGCATTGAAACCTTAGTCAAAAAAGAGTATGTTACAGCTGTGAGTTATTTTACCGATTCGGATTACTTGCAGTTGATGGCAGTATTCTCGGTGGGTGATACCGGAATCGAGGAGGCGATTGCCCGTAATCTGACGGTCGAAGTAATTGATTACAGAAGGGAAGACGGTTATTATATTGTTAACTGCTGGATTACCAATCGGGATGTGGCGCAGGTGTTTTCTCGAATCAAAGAGCAGCACCAACTAAGTACAAATACTGTGGAAGACATATTAAAAGATGATTTGCTGTCTGCGGCATTTGCTTCGGCTATGTATAATCCGGACATTCCTCTGATTACGCGTGCGGTTGAAGTGCGGGTAAACCTTGTGGGAATTCAGTGGGTGATCGTTCCTGACAGTGAATGGATGGATGCAGCGATGGGCGGTTGGCTTTACTTGCCCTAGATGGAAGGTGTTTCAGATATATGCGCAAATTTATAAGAGTCATAGCCGTATTACTCATACTGACCTCGGTCGGTATTTTGGGCTTTGAGTATTGGGAGTACAGTCAGTTTAAAGAGCAGAAGGAAGAGCTTGTTGAAATAAGCAACACCTTTGTTCCGCCGGTGACAAATACGGATCCCAATCGGGATTATTTTGCCGAGTTCAATCAGCAGTTTCTGGCTATTAATAAGGATTATGCCGGATGGATTTCCATTGCGGATACCGAGATTGACTATCCGATGGTCCGTGGGAATAATAATGGGTACTATCTGACGCATAATTTTTATAAAGAGCGAAGCAAATACGGAGCGATTTTCATGGATTATCGCAATGCCAAAGATTATTCGGATAAACATATCATGGTTTATGGCCATGCCATGAGAAATACGGCAATGTTCGGATTTTTGGATAAGTACAAAAAATCCAGCTACTTGCCGGGTAAGGAAATCATCGAAATCCGTACACTCGAAGGTATCCGGCGTTATGAAATATTCTCTGTATATGTTGCGGAAGCTACCGTTTCAGGGATGAAGGTTCCGGCGAATAATGAAAGTCTGACGGAGATGATCAAGCTTTATAAGGGGCGTTCGATGTATAAAATCGATGTGGATATGAGTGATGTCACTCAGATACTGACCTTGGTTTCCTGTGATTACAGCATTGATGATGGCCGAATTATCATACATGCCCGATTGATAAACGAAGAAGAAGGCTCTTAAGCCTTCTTTTTAGTATTCATTATACTTCTTATTGTTGCCTTTGACCTTATCGACCGGATACTTCGCCGCATTTTTCACCATTTTGTGTTCCAGTGCTTTTTTTAAGTCAATGTCATTCATTTGGGCAAATCGCAATACGAAGAACAGGACATCGGCCAGTTCGTCTTCAATATGCTCGCGCTTATTGGTGATGGTCTGTTGTATTTCATCCCCGTTTTTAAAGCGAAATAAATCCAGCAGTTCGGCGGCTTCCGTTGATATACCGATGGCCAGATCTTTGGGATTATGATATTGATCCCAATCCCGTTGTTGGCAAAATTCTTTAATGCTATCGATCAATTCGTTTAGTTCCATAGATATTCTCCGTTTTTACCATTGTCACACTGAATGCGTTTTAAGTCAATAACTGCGTAAAATCAGGGAATATTTGTTACAATAAATCTGAGGTAACTTACACATGAAAATAATTATTATTGGAGGCGTTGCGGCTGGAATGAGTGCTGCCGCAAAATTGAGCAGGGAATTACCCGAGGCTCAGGTCATTGTATTTGAGAAAACTCAGGAAGTTTCTTATGCGGGCTGCGGCTTGCCGTACTATGTGTCCGGGGAAAATGATGATATCAATAAACTAAGGATCCGTACGGTGGATCAATTCAAGAAATCGGGGATCGATGTCCGGTTGGGGCATACGGTCATTGGTTTGGATTCGGTTAATAAGACAGTCGATGTGGAAAATGAGGCTGGAGTATTTCAGGAAAGTTATGATCGTCTGATTATTACGACGGGGGCATCGCCCATCGTCCCTCCCATTGCGGGAAATGATCTGCCGGGTGTATTCGTGTTGAAATCGTTGGGTGATGCGTACAACATGCGCGAAGCCCTAGAGCATGTGGATTCCGTGGTCATTGTCGGTGGCGGTTATATCGGTCTTGAATTGGTAGAGGCTTTTGTTCACCAAAACAAAAAGGTCACCGTGATTGAACGTTTGGATCGGGTTCTGACGGTGTTTGACAGGGAATTCAGTGAGCAGGTGGGTAATTACCTAAGAACCAATGGTGTGGATATCCGTTTGGAAGAAACAGTTACAGAAATCAGACAATCAGGTAATGAGTTACTTGTCATTACCGATAAAGGCAGTAAAACGGCTCAGATGGTCGTATTTGCGGTCGGTGTCCGTCCCAGTACGGCATTTTTGAAGGATTCAGGTATCAAGATGATCGGCAACGGTGCAATCGTCATCGATGATCAAATGCGCACCAATTTGCCGGATATTTATGCAGCCGGGGACTGTGCTACGGTCAATCATCGGGTGACCGGAAAGGTGAAGTATATCCCTTTGGCAACCAATGCCAATAAACAAGGCAAACTGCTCGCCGAAATTTTGGCGGGAAAAGACAAGTCGTATACGCAGGCATTGGGCAGCGCTATGATTAAGATTCTTGATTTGGAACTTGCGAAAACCGGTATCGGGGAAAGTGAAGCGGCGGATTATGACGGGGAAATTGAGACGGTGACGGTTACGGCCGGAAATCATGCACACTACTATCCCGGACATGGCAAAGTGACGATTAAACTGGTGGTGGATAAGCATTCGAAAGTGATTTTGGGTGCTCAGCTGATTGGGGCTGTTGGTACGGCATTGCGGGTCAATCCGTATGTCGTTGCAATTGCGACAAAAATGACAGCCAGTGAATTTGGCGGATTGGACTTTGGTTATGCTCCACCCTTTGCATCGACGTGGGATGTCATGCATATTGCGGCCAACGCTGTAAAGGAATAAGCCAATTCAAATATAATAAACCCTGCTTTTTGGTTCGTTTCTGACATTTATTGTCATGGTTGAAAAATTGTTAAAATGCCAAAATCTGCCATTTTTACATTCGCTTTTGAATCGATTGAAATATACGATTTAAATGCTAAACTTGAAATAGAACGGAAAGAGGAGGACGAATTGTGAAGAGGTTTAATCAAAAGTATAATCTAATTAAAAAGCCTGTTGATCAACTGGGCAGTCCAGAGGAAACCTTCAATATGGATGAAAGTATGATTGAGGTCAGCGATTCAAGCTTGAAAGAGATTGAAAAAGTCAACGAAGATGTTGCAGTTGTGGAAATAGTGGCACCCATTACTTTTAAACCGACGGTTATTGAAGCAGGGGCTGTTGTTAATGGTGATTTGTCACTGGAAGGAGACTTGGTCGTTTTCGGTCAGATCAACGGGAATGTTGTATGTAAATCATCTTTGAAACTGTCGGGTAAGATTCTTGGCGATGTGGCATGCCATTCAGCTGAGTTAGATGACGGGGTTATCATTGGCAATCTGAAAGTTCAGGAAAGGGCACATCTTGGCAAAGGTATGTCAATTAGAGGGGATATGACGGCTCGAGTTGGCATGGTTGAAGGTAAAATCATGGGAAACTGTACGATGAGTAATGGATTATTACATCTACATGATACCGGAGCGGTCGTGGGTGATGTGGTTACCTCAAGATTGATCATTGATGACAATGCTATCATTCAAGGAGCAATTACCGTAAATCGAGATGTCTGTTTCGACTTAGAGTAATTATAGAATAAGATCAGCCGCAGAGAATTGCGGCTTTTTTATGAGCAGAATACCGTAGCAATCAAAACTGAGAATGACTGCAATTTGTTCGCAACCTAGATATTAATAACTTCATATTTTTAAATATATGAATAATACAATATAATATATTAATATACATATAAATATAATTAATATAAAAGTAGAATATATTGATTTATTCTCTTATTTATGATTAAATATCGCTATAAGAAGGTGGAATTATGAGCGATACGGCAAAAAAACTGTGGAATAAAAACTTTATTTTGCTTCTTCAGGGTAACGGATTTTCGGTTTTCGGTGATATTTTGTATAGCATAGCCATTTCCTTTTGGGTGTATGACCGCACAGGATCAACGGCAATCATGGGAATCATGGCGTCGATCAGCATGTTTGTGACGATGTTTGGCT
>JANJWY010000135.1 GCA_024709285.1 Erysipelotrichaceae bacterium | reverse complement strand
GTTGCAGGCATTGGTGACTATGCTATTATGAATACATACTATTTGGGGTTGATGGCTGTCTCATCCGATGCGGAAGAAGTAGCAGTGGCTTCTAAACTGGGTGTTATTTATCCTAAGGACACCCACGTCAATATCAGTTGGGCTGCCATTGTCAAAGGCTCAAAAAATCCGACGGAAGCCCAATTGCTGATTGAATACTTACTGGACAAACCGCAACAGACGATTTACACACAGCAGAACGGTGAGTTTCCGATTCGTGATGATGTTGAATCATCAGAACTCATTCGCTCTTGGGGAGAATACGACGCTGAAGATATTGATTTCGAAAAGCTTGGCGCATTGCTGATTGAAGCTGTGAAAATTTTTGATCAAGTGAAGTGGCAGTGATGAAATCTTGGAAATCTTTCTTTAAAATAAGCAGTATGGTTTGGATACTGCTTATTCTCTTTGTATTTGGCGAAGCCTTTATGCGCTTGTTTACTGCTCCATCCGAACTTTGGGATCATATTTTTCAGTTTGTTCTGAGCGATGTGATCATCAATACTTTACTGCTTGTACTATTAAGCAGTTTTTCTGCTTCCGTGATCGGGTTTTTAGCCGCATACATCCTTATCGCTTATGATTTCAAAGGAAGAAAGATTTTCAGTTTCCTGCTCTATTTGCCTTTGGCGATACCCCCGTATATTGCATCGTTTATATATAGTCATATGCTGGGTTATACTGGATCGATCCAATCGTTTCTCAGGAATCAATTGAATGTTTCGGTTGATCCGGCTTGGTTTTCATATACTTCGATGCAAATGGGAGTTTTTGTGTTTACCATAACACTATTCCCATATGTGTATATTACAGCGAAAGGATATATGCAGAAATACTTGGGTAACTACATAGAAACGGCAAGAACGTTGCAGAGAGGTCACTGGAGCATATTGAGGACCATCGCATTGCCATTGGCTGCACCGGCGATCTTTGCTGGTTTCACCTTGATTGCTCTTGAAGTTCTCAGCGATTTCGGTGTAGTAATGTATTTAGGTATTCCGGCATTTTCGACCGCTATTTATCGAAGTTGGATTTCATTGGGTGATTTTGACTCCGCCTTGCGATTATCCGCTATTTTAATGATTTTTGTGATTACTCTGCTGCTGATGCAACATTTATTAAGAAAGTCGCGCACCATGGGTATGCCGATGCGAATCCGACCGTTGAAACGCATCCGTTTGTCTGGGATTCGCGAGTTCATCATCATCAGTTTGTTTGTGCTTTTGCTGCTGGTGTCATTGATCGTGCCTGTCGGACAGTTATTGTTTTGGTCAAATGTCAGTTATGCAAACATCCGTTGGAATCAGTTTACTCAAATGCTCTTCAACTCTCTGACACTCAGCACTTTTGTGAGCATCGCCATCGTTGGAGTTGCTTTGCTGATTGCCAACTATACCCGGTTAAGCCGTTCTTGGTTTGCCGTATTAAGTTCTAAGATATCTCTTTTGGGTTATTCGATCCCAGGAAGTGTCGTAGCTATGCTTGTCATCTTCTTTTTTATAACGATTAAGGAAGTGATACCAATCAATACTCAAACTACCTTGATCATGTTGGTATTTGGTTTGATTTTACGTTATCTGGGACTCGGATATCAAAATATTGAATCAGGAATGCGGAAAATCGGGATGAAGTTCAATGAGGCATCGCGTTTGTTGGGGCAGAACTACGGCAAATCTTTTTTGCTTGTAGATATGCCATTGCTTTTGCCATCCTTGTTTGCCGGATTTGCATTGGTATTTATCGACATCATCAAGGAATTGCCGTTAACCTTAAACTTACGACCATTCAATTATCATACCCTGGCCACGCAAGTGTTTCAGTATGCATCCGATGAACGGGTTGCGGAATCGGCGATTCCTTCACTATTCATCATACTGATATCCGCCATTCTGCTTGGACAAGTGATCCGATGGATCATAAAGGAGGACAACTAATGTACTTGACACTCACGGATTTAACATTTCAATATGATGACAATCAGCTGATCAGTTCCTTTTCCTGTTCGATAGAAAAGGGAACCATTACAGCCGTCTTGGGTAACAGTGGCAGCGGTAAAAGCACGTTGCTGCGACTGATCAGCGGGTTAGAGAAACCTGTTGAAGGTTCAATGATCCTGGATGAGAAAGTGGTTTTCGATAAAAATATTTTTATAGAAGCCCATAACCGTCAAATCGGCTTGGTATTCCAGGACTACGCGCTTTTTCCCCATCTTTCCGTCAGAAAGAATATCGAATACGGCATCCGGAAAAGCAATTATCAACGAAAAAAGGAAATCGTTGACCGGCTGCTTGAAATGGTCGAACTTAAAGAAGATGCTGATAAGTATCCTTCAGAGTGTTCCGGTGGCATGCAGCAACGCGTGGCTATTGCGCGGGCATTGGCAAATGAACCCAAGCTGCTTTTATTGGATGAACCCTTCTCAAATTTGGATCAATCGCTTAAAGATCGGATGCGCATATTAATGAAACAGTGGTTTAAAGAACAAGGTGTTACTGTCATTCTTGTGACCCATGATCATCAAGATGCGGCAATGTTAGCCGATCAAATCATCGAACTTGGCGCATAGCGCCTTTTTTATGTGTGACGGTTGTCACTAAAGCGCTTACATGATAAAATCTGTGTGAAGTGAGGGTGAAATATGAGAAAAAACTGGTTGAATTGG
>JANJWY010000063.1 GCA_024709285.1 Erysipelotrichaceae bacterium | reverse complement strand
GGCTCGCATAAAGTAGAATATTTTTCCCAGGTTACCGGTTTCTTTGACGGCCTCATAGTTGCATCTTGCCCACAAGACCGGCCAGGCGTTGTGCATGATTTTCGCACTCACACCGTTATGAAGGATACAGTCGATGGGCAGGTATTCGCCAAAGTCGGCCATCCAGCCTTTGATTCCCAGGGCGATGATGTTGTTTTTGATGACGTTTTTATACCACTCAAATCCATGAGGATGGGTCAGATCGACGATTCCACAGTAGAATTCACCGAAATCTTCGAGATAGGGATCACCCTTATCATTCAAGGCAAGATAGCCATGCGATTTTGCTTCATTAAACAAGGTTTCATTTTCTAATAAGAATGGGCAAATATACGTTAGAAAAGCGATGTTTTCCTTACCCAATTTTACGATTTCATCTTTTAGGTTGGGGTACAGTTTCTCATTGAGAACCCAGTTCCAGTAAAGTCGTTTCCCGAAGGTAGTAAAACGGTGTCCGACCCAGTCCTGAACCCAAAGGCCATTAACTTTAATGCCGTTTTCAAGTGCCAGATTTTTGTAATTGAGTACAGTTTCAATGCCGCCCTGAACCCCCAATATTATCCCATCGTGTAAGAAATCAGGCAGCTTTGGTGGCCGTCCGGTAAACTCGGTCAAATCGGTTAACAGTTCGAGGTAACTGTCACTGAAGTTCAGTGTCAGTTCACCGGGAACTTCCCAGAACATCAGCTCATGATAATCCGCCGAACGAAAATCAAACTCAGCGTATGCCGTTGATTCAACGTGCAACCAGTATTTCCGGGTAGATACGAATGTCGGTTCCGGGTAATAGGTCGTGTAGTAATCTCCGCCGGCTTTATCAACTTTATCAGCGTAAAAGGTAGTTAAACTTGATTTATCACGTCCTACCCCAGGCTCAGAAGTCCAGAGCGGATAGTTGCGGTTTCGTAAGTTGAAGTAAGAGGCTTGCTCGCCACAGCCATAGACTTTCTCATTGGCTTCGGCTTTCATGCGGATCCAGAAGCGATTTACGTTTGAACGGTTGCATGAGAACTTCATGGTCAGCCGTTGATCGACGACGTGGAAAGCAACGGTTACGGATATTCCATGACTCGAGAATACACAGCCATTTTCAATGAGCTGAGCTCTAATGAGTGGGATTCGGCTTTGAAGGCGGTCCTCGATTTTATAGTTGCCTCGATAGCTTTCGATAGTCTCATTCCCCACTCCGACAAACACAAATGGATGATGACTTGAATGTTCAAGAATGCACTCGCCTTTAAACATCACTCGGAAACTATCTTTTTTCTTTTCCAGTTTTAACATGACTTCCTCCATTAATAGTAGATCTCAATGTTTTCCCCTAAAATCGCGTTGATTGCATTGAGCTCAACCATTCGAGTGTTTTCCGGGTGGTTTAACAGCCATTTGTTGGTTTTAAATAAAAACTCGCTGTACTTTCCTTGATTGCCTTTGGCACGGATAAATTCCATGTTGGTCCCATAAGGCAATATGACCGCACACTTGAATCCTGAATCAACTACTTTACAAGGAGAGAAATGTAAAGTAGTTGAGTAGACTTCTATGGCCGTGTTTTCAGGAATATAGAATGCTCTCACTTTTGAGGAGTGAATCGCGGAATTCTCGATATCGTGGATACTGGCAAGTAATAATACCAGCGGTGTTACACATACGTTGATTTCAGAGCTTTTGTGGAATTCAAGTGCGTTGAGTTTGGAGTTGTTGCCGTTGACGTAACCGTATTCCAGCGGTACTAGTCCGAAGGCGTTGTGGATGACGGAACTACCTGAAACAACAACTTCCAAATCGGTCAGATGTGGCACATATTCATTTCCAACCGCAGGCACGGATGTTTGTTTATCCAAGTACTCAATCAATGGAACAAATTCAGAAACATCCAGAACTTCCCCAAAGCGTTGAAACTCAGGATCAAATATGGAGTGGATGTGGATGTGAGGGTTTTTAACCCGAAGTTTCTCTAGCATTTCATTCATTATGTTAGCGCTTACATCCTTTCCATAAAAATTTATCGGTTATTGTATAACAATGGGACCGATAGAGTTACTGCTTGAAGTAATTGGTTTACTTATTTAATTAATTAATTACATTATATATTTTATCATCTGATGAGTCAATGAGTTATTCGATGATTTAATCTTTTAATAATGGTTATTAAATAGGTTGATCTCATTAAATTACGTACATGATTGTAGCACAATGTGTTACAAAATTTACGACCAGGAGGTTTGTTATGAGCACAAAACGACGACCATTCGATTCAATGATGAAGAACAAAAATTGTTGGATGTTTACATGGAATTCCAAGATCAGCCGCTTTCAACCATCATTAAAGAGTCTCTTTTTGAAGATATTGCGGATTTCTTTGACAGTTCCCTTTCACAGAATGCGTTGGAGTTCAATAAGCAGAATCCAAAGCGCTACTCTTCAAAAGAACTGCTTGATGAGTTGGGATTGAAGTAATATGTGGCGATTGCTTTGGAGTGAGTCAGCGAAGAAGGATCTGAAGAAGCTTGATCCGCACATCGCAAAAACTATCATCACAAAAACTGCATCTGCTCTGGATGGGATCGCACATCCATTATCTATATTAGTCCCATTGAAATATGGACTTTGCGGTCAGCACAAGTACCGAATCGGTAACTATCGTGTTATCTGTATATTGATTCATGATGAATTGATCGCACTGGCAGTATCTGCAAGTCATCGGAAAGATATTTATGAAGAATGACCCCCATTTTGGTATGGAGGTCATTTTTCAAAACAAAAATGCGTGATTTGATTTACACAACAATGTCCACTCAAATCTGAATCAGCGTATGTTTATATGTACTTCTTTTCCTAAGCTTCTGGCAATTTTAATAAGAAAGTCCAATGAAGGATTATAAGAACCGCTTTCAAGCCTCGAAATGTTTGACTTCTTGGTTCCGGATCTTTTTGCCAGTTCTTCTTGTGTCATCTTCAAGTTTTTTCTTGCTTCAATGATCTGAGAAATCAGTTCATATCTCGGTTGAAGTTTATTATACTCTTCTGCGAATTCGCTGTCCTTCAAAAGTTGTGCCTTGACTACATCAAACTTAACTCCTGCAGATTTTACTTTAACATTCTTATTACTCACTATAACACCTTCTTTCATAGTCCTCTTTGTATCTCCTTGCTCTATCGATTTCACCAGCGGGAGTCTTGATGGTTTTCTTCACAATGGATAGGCTACACTAAACTGGACAGATTTCTTAGGGGCTAGTAAACTAAGAAAGAGAGAAATGGATAGTGAGCATGAAGAAACGAGAACGACGAGAGTTTACAGAAGAATTTAAGCATCAAATGGTGCAATTGCGAAACAACGGGAAACCGCGCGCAGAGATTTTACGCGAGTACGATCTGACGGCCACCGCCTTTGACCGTTGGTGCAGACAAAGCGAGCGTTCGGGTTCGTTTAAAGAGAAAGATAATCGGACGCCGGAAGAGAATGAGCTGATTCAGTTACGTAAAGAGATTACCCAGCTGAAAATGGAAAATGATATTTTAAAGCAGGCAGCGCTGATCTTAGGACGAAAGTAGAACTTATACGAAGAAATGCTCATCGTTATCCGATTTCAGCGCTCTGCAGGATTCTCAAGGTAAACCGGAGCACCGTGTATGTTTGTGCCAAGTCACCGAATACCCT
>JANJWY010000053.1 GCA_024709285.1 Erysipelotrichaceae bacterium | reverse complement strand
CAGTAACTACACCGCGTGGTGAGATCAAGGATCGGCACGGTGAAATATTAGTAGCAAACAGTGAGCAGTTAGTTATAACCTATCTGCCTCCATTACGCGTCACTGACCGCGAGAAGTGGGATTTAGCCTACCTTTTCGCTGATAATTTTGAAGTTTCTACTGAAAACCTGCGTGCTAGGGATTTAAAGGATCTCTTCATCATGTTGCATAGTGATGAGGCTACTTCCTTGATCAGAGCGTCGGAGTGGGATGAATACCGCAGCGGACAATTATCGGATAATGATATTTATCAATTAAAAATAAGTCGGATAACTGAAGTTATGTTAAGTCGTTTTGATGATCGTACCCGAAGAGCTTTCGTTATCAAGCAGGCAATGGATTTACCTACCGGCGGACGGGAAAAGATCATTAAACTCAACGCTTCAAAATCAGAAGTTGCCTATCTAGTCGAGCATATAAATCTATACCGCGGTTTTAATGTAGCCATAAATTGGAGCAGGGAATATCCACAAGGATCAACTTTGCGTACGATAATGGGAAATGTTTCGACAAGTCAGCAAGGACTGCCGGCGGAAAGACTTATTTCTTACCTGGCATTGGATTATTCCAGAAATGAAAATGTCGGAACTTCTGGAATTGAACTGAAATATGAAGATGTCCTTAAAGGTGCCCGTTCGGTTTTCAGTCTCAGTTATGATACAGAGGGAGTCGGTTTGCTGGAAACCGTAATTGAAGGTTCAAAAGGATACGATATTGTAACTACTTTTGATTTGGGTTGGCAGTTATATGCCGAAGAAGTTGCTAAGCGCATACTGGATTCCCATATCAATAATAAGAATAGAAAATACATGGATAAAATGTATTTTGTGATTACGGAGCCCAATACCGGGGATGTTTTGGTGGCTTTGGGAATACGTAAAACATCAAGTGGTTATGTCGTTGATTCTACGATGACATATACGGATGCGATGGTTGTTGGTTCCAGTGTCAAAGGTGCTACCATTTATATGGGTTTGAGTGAAAATGTCATTCGGGCAGGAGAAATCATAAGGGATGAGCCTATTAAGATAAGAGATACTGAATTGAAGAAATCCTATCGTAATTTAGGTTTGATCAATGATCTTTCAGCACTGTCTTTGTCTTCCAATGTATACATGTTTCAGATTGCGATGAGATTGGGTGGTGCAAATTACGTATATGACGGTCCTTTGCGAATCGATTTGAATGCATTTAATGTCATGAGAAACTACTTCAGTCAGTTTGGTTTGGGAACAAACACGCTGATAGACTTGCCCAATGAGCAGACAGGATACAAAGGTGCTGCCAATTTAGGTGGCCATTTATTGGATTTTGCCATCGGCCAATATGATACCTACACTACGGTTCAGCTGGCTCAATATGCCGCTACTATAGCTAATGACGGGGTTCGGCTGAAATTACGAACAGTTAAGGAAGCCTATCAGTCATCAACGGATTTTATGGTTTATCAGAACACACCGGAGATTTTATCGGTTTTAAGTAATGAATCCGCCATTCGCCGAGTTCAGCAGGGTTTCAGATTATGTGTGACGGATGGACTTTGCCAGTCGCAGTTAAGTTCTTTAAAAGTTGCTGTTGCGGCCAAAACAGGGACAGCCGAATCGGTGACTGCAGAAGGGTATTCTTCGCCAAACGCAACACTGGTAGGGTATGCGCCGTATGACAATCCGGAAGTAGCTTTTGCATGTGCTGTTCCAAACGCTTGGAATGATGTTCAGCAAACCAATATCTGCCTTCAGATAACGGCGGAAATTCTCAAATATCGATATGAATAACTAGTAATTTATTTTTCATTATGATATACTAACCTAGCATAAACAGGAGGTCGACTCATGAGAGACAACTTTACTTACAAGTGTTCTGTGTGTGGTGAAGAAAACTACATCGGTACTCGTAACAAACGTAAACATCCGGAGCGTATGACAGTGAACAAATATTGCCCTCGTTGTAATAAAAAGACTGCTCATAAGGAGAAAAAGTAAGAAAGCCTCAGGGCTTTTTTTCGTAAATTATGATGAAAATCGAAACATTTCTTTTGGGAGTTTATCAGGCAAACTGTTTTTTGGTAAATAATTCAGGGCAGTATCTGATTATTGATCCGGGAAGCAAACCGGAATTTCTAATCAGTAAGATTCCCGATTCATCCCAGGTATTGGCAATTTTGCTTACTCATGGTCATTTTGACCACTTTGCTGCTGCTGAAGTTTTGGCTCAGCATTACAATATCGATATTTATATTCACATTGACGATGAGGAGTTGCTTGGTGATCCGCGAAAGAATTACAGTGATCATCGTAATGTCACTTGTCTGAAGAATGTAGTTGCTTTTGACAAACCATATTTGCAAATAGGTAATTTCAAAATCAATGTTTTCCATACTCCGGGTCACAGTCCGGGTTCTGTATGTTACTTGATTGAGAATCATTTGTTTAGCGGAGATTTGCTTTTTAAAAACAGCATCGGAAGAACGGATTTATACATGGGAAATTCACGCGATATCATGGATTCACTGAATTTTGTCTGCTCCTTGGATGGGGATATCAATGTTTATCCCGGACATGGTCCGTTGACTAATTTGAAGACTGAAAAAGCACAAAATCCGTTTATATTTTCGTTTAGAAGGAATCACAGATAATTGTGATTTTTTTATTTCTATAATTTTGACAGACCATCAGTAATTATTGTATAATCTGCGTAGAAATCATTTGATAGGGGGGTTGTATGTTGGAGAAGACATATCCTCGCTTAGATGTTTGTTTGTTTGGTGAATTGACACTTTCGATTGGTGATGAGAGCAATCAGCCGCTGCTTTATTTAGGAAAGAATCTAAAGCAGTTTTTTGAGATTTTACTTTATCACCGTCTTAATCCATTAACGAAAGAACAATTGATTGATTTATTATGGAACGACAGTGAAAATCCTTCGAGTGCACTGAAATTTGCTGTGCATAAATTGCGTCAGCTGTTGAGTGCCCAACCTATGTTTAAAGATTTAGATTTGATTGTAACTACGAAAAACGGTTATGGAATCAATCCGGATATTGAAATGTTCGTTGATACGGAAGAGGTTGATCGTCTGTGGCGTCTTTCGATAGATAAATCAGTATCCATAACTGAGAAAAGAGAGTTACTTAGTCAGCTGATTTTGATAGTTAAACAGCCTTTTCTGATTAACAGTGCACATTTAATGTGGACGGTTCCGATCAGGGAATATTATTTTGGATTGTACAATCGCAGTATTTTATTTTTACTCAATGAATATGAGTTAGAAAAAGAATATGATAAGGTCATGGATTTGACTCAAATGGCACTTAAAATGGAACCTTTCAATGAAGATTTTCATTATTACTACTTAAATGCGTTGGTATTAAGCGCTCAGTATCGGAAGGCCATCGATTATTATGAACATTTGAGCAAGCAGTTTTATAAAGAGTTCAATTTACAATTGTCTTTAAGGACAAAAAACCTATATAACTTCATCATTGCGAAGGAAGAACTTGAGACTCTCGATATTTCTGAATTAATGAATAATCTCAATGATAATTCGGAATTTCAAGGCGCTCTCTATTGTGAATATGAGGTATTTAAAAGACTGTATCAAATCGCCCTTCGAAACAGTGAGAGAACCGATGAACAATCTTATGTCATGTTATTTGATTTAAGTTGTGCTGAGAATGATTTTGTGGTTTCAAAGATGTTGGAACGTTTAAAGATTGCGATCGGGATTTCCTTACGAAAAGGCGATGTATTTGCCCGAATGAATGTTTCACAGTTTATTTTGTTGCTGCCCTGTAAAACTGAAGAGAATGCACACATGATATCAAATCGCATTCAGCAGGCATTTTATAAAAATACGGACCGAAAACTTGCTCGGATCCACTATCACATATCAAGGCTTAGCCGCAATAACTAAATCGTAGAATCTACGATTTTTTTATTTTATCAGTTAACTAACCGATAACTAACCGGTTTTTTTCATAATATAAACAGGAAGTAACTTTGCGAAGGGGGTATATATGACGAATTCAATAATTGTTCTATCCCTAATCGTTGGTGATTATGTCCTCACTCAGTTTCAGTTGTCGAAATTCGACGATGCCTGGACATGGATATTTGGTACATTTATCTTACTGACTTCAGCCTGGCTGTTACTTCGACGGCCGAAAGAAGTCTTTGGTACCATTGATAGTGTCGAAGAGAGTGAAGATGGAACTTATTGTATTACATGGGGTTATATCAATCCGACCTCATCGGTGATACGGCTTCATCCCCAAGAAAGCAGTTTGAGAGTAAAAAAGGGAACTGCGATCCTGTTGGGCCGGTCATTACCGAACGTTTTCGAAAAAGGGCATCACCCCGCAGTATTTAAGACCATTGTAAAAAGCGATGCCGAAGTTGAGTGGATCATTGGGAGTCATCACACAGCTTATAAGATTTAGGTTTTATCCCAAATTGTTCTAAACTTTTGAAAGGAGAAATTTATGAACAAATTTATCAGACGAACGCTTATCATATTATCACTGTTTGTGTTTGCGTTCGGTACTTCGTTCTCACCGGCCAAATTGGATGTTTTTGCAGCCAAACCGGGTGAAGGAGCAGATTTGGAATTGTCGATTGACAAATTCGATGTTCTGCATGATTACGATATTACTTATCAGTGGACGTTGACAAAAACTGCTTCGCCAACGTTACTGACTTTGGCTTCCGGTGGATCTGGCGATGTTCTATATACAGTAAGTGCCGTCAGAACCCAGACATCAACTTTCAGCCTTACTTACAACGTTACAGTCGTTAATAAAGGCACTGGCGATGTTCGATTTGACATTATTGCAAGCATCATCAATCCAAGCGGTTCTATTGTTTATACTTCGGAAGAAGTTGAATCTGACAAAGCATTGGCTGATGGTGGTACTTTCACTCAAACTTATACGACTGAATTTGCTTTAGCCGGAAATGTCAATGACATCGTTCCGTTGAAGATCAAGGTCGAACTGATGGATATGGTCAATGTTGCTTCTGTAAAAATCTCCGGAACTCAGCCGGCGGTCAATTTCAAGAATACAGCAACAAATATTAACAATCCGACGTTAACAGTTACTGACTCTTGGTCAGGTGCAGGTCCTTGGACATTCAATGACACAGGTTCTGTACAATATACTAGAACTTTCAATGCAGGAGCAATCGGTGATGTTTTAGAAAACAACACAGTTACTTCCAACACTCTAGTCAAACATGATCCTGCTATTTTAACTGCTTCTGCTCAAGTATTGGTTCGTACACTGAACTCGGCTCCTGTTGCCGATCCGGATTCATTTGCAGTTAATGAAGGTGCTACCTATAACGGTATGCTTACTGGCAGCGATCCAGATGGACAATCGATTACGTTCTTTGAAGTTTCTGGACCGATGCACGGTTCACTTACTGTCAATAGCAATGGAACCTTTGAATACATTCATGATGGTTCTGAAACTACTTCCGACAGCTTTACATTCAGAGTATTTGATGGAACACTATATTCTCCGGCAGCAACCGTATCCATTACGGTGAATCCGGTCAATGATGCTCCGGTGGCTAATCCGTATTCGTTTAGTGTTGATGAAGGCGAAACCTATAACGGTATGCTTACAGGAAGTGACCCGGAAGATGATGAACTGACATTCTCAGTCGTTGATCTGCCGGTTAATGGCACATTGACGATCAATGCGGATGGAACCTTCGAGTATGTTCACGATGGTTCGGAAACATTAGCAGACAGCTTTACATTCAGAGTATTTGATGGCGCATTATATTCATCCGGTGCTTTGGTTAGAGTTACAATTAATTCGGTCAATGATGCTCCAGTTGCTGATCCGGATGCATTCACAGTTGCTGAAGGCGGTACTTTCAACGGTACACTGACAGGCAGTGATGCAGAAGATGATGAATTGACTTTCTCAGTCGTTGATCTTCCGGTTAATGGCACATTAACAATCAATGCAGACGGTACCTTCGAATATGTACATGATGGTTCGGAAACTGTTTCTGACGGCTTCACATTCAGAGTATTTGATGGTGAATTCTACTCTGCGAAAGCTTTGGTTTCTATAACAGTCACACCGGTCAATGACGCTCCTGTTGCTGATCCGGATGAGTTCACAGTTGCTGAGGGCGGTACCTTCAACGGTATGCTTACTGGCAGTGACCCAGAAGATGATGTCTTGATGTTCTATGTTGTCGATCTGCCGGTTAATGGCACATTGATGATCAATACAGACGGTACCTTCGAATATGTTCACGACGGATCTGAAACTGTTACTGACAGATTCACGTTCAGAGTATTTGATGGCGCACTGTATTCAGAAAAGGCTCTTGTAGAAATTACGATTACTCCGGTCAATGATGCTCCTGTAGCTGATCCGGATGAATTCACTGTTGATGAAGGCGCAACCTTTAATGGAACGCTGACTGGCAGTGATCCAGAAGATGACAAACTGCTGTACTTCGTCGTAGATTTACCGGCACACGGTTCATTAGTTATCGATGAAGAAGGTGAATTCGTTTACATTCACGATGGATCTGAAACTGTTTCTGACAGCTTCACGTTCAGAGTATTCGATGGTGCATTGTATTCCGAAAAAGCCCTCGTAGAAATTACGATTAATCCGGTAAATGATGCTCCGGTTGCTGATGATGATTCATTTGTAGTCGATCAAGGTGAAGAGTATGTTGGATTGCTGACTGGCAGCGATGCTGAAGATGATGAATTAACTTTCATCTTAGTCTCTGGTCCGTTGTATGGTACATTGGTATTCAATGCTGACGGTACCTTCAGTTACACTCATGACGATTCTGAAAACTATGACGACAGCTTTACATTCATAGTCAATGACGGTGAAGCAGATTCCAATATTGCTACCGTTACGATTGAAATAAATGCTACTCTGCCGGATCAAAATGCAGCACCTATCGCTGATGATTATGCATTCGATGTTGATCAAGGTGAAGCATTCAATGGTATGGTTACAGGCAGTGATGAAGATGAAGATGATGATTTGACGTTTATCTTAGTGTCTGGACCGGCATATGGTATATTGGTATTCAATGCTGACGGTACATTCACTTATACTCATAATGATTCTGAAAACTATGACGACAGCTTTACATTCAAGGTCAATGACGGCGAAGCAGATTCCAATATTGCTACCGTTACGATCGAGATTAATGCTACATTACCGGATACTTCTGATAATAACAGCGGAATGATCGGTCTTGGCGCACTTGCATTAGGTTTGATTCTGCTGCTTGTCTCGAAAAAGAAAGAAGCTAAAAACTAGAAGATTCTAAGATTCGGACGGAGCTAAATGCTCCGTCTTTTTTTTGTTTTTTTTAGGTTATTGCTATTTTCTGCAGTATTTAATAGTGGTGAAACTATGGAAAATGTATTGGAAAATCTTCTCGTTCTAGCTTTGTCTAAAAGATCTACGGATATTCACTTTCAAGTTGAAGACAGTAAGCAGATGGTCTATTTTCGTACGCTTAATGGCTTGGAGTTGTTTCAGTTCAATGACAATCTGAAAGATTTGTTTGAATACTGTAAATTTAGAGCTAATCTGGATTTATCGATGAACATGGTTCCTCAGACAGGTAGTTTTGTATTTATAATACGAAAGAAAAAGTATAATCTCAGATTTTCAGCCATTGAAACATTTCATTCCGCCAGTGGAGTGCTTCGCATTTTAAATTTACATAAAGCGGAGAATCTTAATGACTTATCTTGTCAGGATACAGGTGAGTTGTTTGGCAAATTGTCAAAACTCGAGAATGGTTTAATCTTATTTTGTGGATCTACAGGCAGCGGAAAAAGCACAACCATGTTTACATGGTTGAAATCGATTAGAAAGAAACGGATTTATACTGTTGAAGATCCTATTGAACAAATATTTGATGAATTTATGCAGGTGCAGGTTAATCATAAACAAGGATTGACGTTTAACGAAGCCGTATTTCAGTTATTGCGTCATGATCCGGATGTAATTGTTATCGGTGAGTTAAGAGGTCCTGTTGAAGCAAAAGCCGCAATTCGTTCTGCTTACAGCGGACATCTTGTCGTAGCGACCATTCACTGTGCCTCAGCAAAACAGACTGAATTTCGATTAATGGATTTTGGTATATCCAATCACGACATAAATCAAACACTGAAAGCAATAGTCTTTCAGAAACTGATTTTAAGATCAGACAAGAAGGGGAGGAGTGCTCAATTTGACTTCATTTTTTACGAGTAAACATATTCAGATGCAGATGTCTCTTGTGCTGTCTTTGCTTGATTTTGGCTGTACATTCGAGCAAATTAAGAGAATCATAAAATGCAGGCAAAATTCACTTCAGGATCTAATATCATCATATTTTGAAAAATCCAATGATATCTATGTTCAAATGAGAAAGTATTTAAGTGATGAACATTGTCTTCAAATTAAGCAGATGATCTCCGCTGAGAAATCAGGATATATTGATAAATTTCTGATGAAACTTGTTTATCCAAGCGTCCTATGTATTTTTACATTTCTATCTATGATATTTTTCAAAGTCAATTTGATAAATCGGATTCGCTTGATGTTTGAAATAACTGATAATAAAGTGTTTATCTGTTTTGATTTGGTGCTTTATACGATTTCTTTGATATATCTGATATTCATTCTGATATTGATCATTGGCCGTACATTACTAGCACATCCAAATACCAGAAACTATTTTTATCTCTATTTATACTCGAAATACAGAGATAATATCATCACGATACAAAATTCCGGTACATTTGCAAAATTATTCTTACAGTGTACTAAATCAGGAATATCAACCCAGAGTTCATTTCAAGTTCTAGGAAAGTTAAGTGATTTACCCTTCGTCATGCTTCTGGCAAACAATTGTTCGGATCGATTATCAAAAGGAGCGACATTTTTGGAAGCAATTTCAACGATAGAGACTGATTCATCATTTAAAGAATTCATGCATCTGGGTGTTTATTCTAATAAAGTCATTGAACAACTCACAAATTATTGTTCGTTTAACTCCATTCTGCTTGAAACCAGGTTTAAAAGAATTGTCAATTTTTTCTATGTCTATGTATATATTCAATTTTTAATCGTCTCAATTTCATTGTATCAAGTTATTCAGATACCTATGATTGCCATAGGATCACAACTTTAGGAGCAAATATGAAAAAAGGATTCACATTATTAGAAATGATGATAGTCATGATGGCCGTCGCCCTTTTATTTATGCTTACTATTCCAAATATTGTCAATACTATCAATGTCATTGAAACTACCGGTTGTAAATCTCAAGTAAGCCTGGTTGATACCGCTATACTTCAGTTCAAACTAAAAAATAACAGATTTCCGAATCATATCGAGGATTTGATTTCCCATGATTTTTTGAAGGATGAGCATCGATATTGCTCAAATGGAAAGGAAATTACCATTGAGAATAATCAAGCTAAAATCCGATAATGGATTTGCATTGACGGATGTAATCATCGTCTTATTTTTAATTGCCATGATATTTCCATTTAAGTTTATTAAAGAGCCAGACGTTTATTTGGATATTGAAAATCAGATCATTTTAAGTCAGCTTGAAGCCATGTCAAAACGTAAAACAGTGATTCTCGATGAAGAGATTTGTCCATCACAAAATTGCTG
>JANJWY010000036.1 GCA_024709285.1 Erysipelotrichaceae bacterium | reverse complement strand
GCTTCCGTGATCAAATCCAGCCGGCGCGAAGTATTACGAATAGACACCTGCGAAAAACTGGCAGCTTCTATGATGATTCCTGTGGTCGATTCATCGATTTTCGAATCATCGCCACCCATAATCCCCGCAATACCTATCACTTTTCCATTGGAAGTAATCACTAAATCACTATCCAACAGCTCATATTCCTTTTCATCCAATGCAACCAGTTTACCGGCCCGATGATCCATGACCGTGATTTCCTGTTCGGACATTTTCGACAAATCATAGAAATGCAAGGGCTGTCCGGTTTCCATCATTACGAAGTTGGAAATATCGACCACATTGTTGATGGGTTTGACCCCACCGGCCATCAAACGCTCTTTTAACCAGCGCGGTGATTCTCTGACCACCAGTTTATTGATGACTTTTCCCAGAAACAACGAACAACCCGCAGTCTGTGAACCAACAACAAGCTTCGTCTCTTTACCCACGGAAGCCGCACATTCACAATCCGGCCAAATAACCGGACGGTTGAAAATCGCTCCGACTTCCTTCGCCACATTCCACATTGCATTAAAATCCGCACGGTTGGGCGTTTGTTTGACATCCAAAATTTCATCATCCAATCCCAGATAAACCAACGGATCTTCTCCGACAACGGCATCATCACCCAACACTTCAATGCCCGCACCTGAATCAGGACGCAAGAACTTCTCATCGACACCCAATTCATTCAATGAACAAATCATCCCGGATGATTCAACCCCTCGCACAACAGCCTTCTTAATGGTCAGCTGCGGCAATACCGCGCCCAGACGCGCTACGATGACCTTCTGCCCTTGCGCGACATTGGGTGCCCCACAGACAATTTGTTCGACCTTATCGCCCAAATGGACGGTCGTAACGCTTAAATGATCGGAATCCGGATGACGCTCACATGTCAGTACTTCCCCAATCACCAAATCCGCCCGACATGCCAGTGATTCGATCCCTTCGACTTCCAATCCCGCAATCGTCAGCCGTTCAGACAATTCCAACGAAGGTATATCAGCCACTGAAACATAATCGTTCAGCCATTTTTTACTTACTTTCACGTGCTTTCCTCCTACTCAAACCGCTTAAACAAGCTTAAGAAACGGGCATCATTGGTATAACAATGACGGATGTCATCAATGCCATATTTCAACATAGCCACCCGCTCGACACCCAAACCAAACGCAAATCCCGTATATTTAGTACCATCGATTCCGGCCATGTCAAGCACGTGCGGATGAACCATGCCGGCACCTAAGATTTCAATCCAGCCGGAACCTTTGCAAACATTGCAACCCTTGCCGTTACAAATATGACATGACACATCGACTTCCACACTGGGCTCCGTAAACTGGAAATAACTCGGACGGAAACGGATGATGCGCTGTTCACCAAACATCGATTTGGCCAACAGTTGCAAAGTCCCCTTCAAATCCGCCAGTGTAATGTTTTCACCGACGACCAACCCTTCGATCTGAGTGAACTGATGGCTATGGGTAGCATCGTCATCATCCCGACGATACACCTTACCCGGACATACAACTTTGATTGGCAAAGAATCCGCTGACTTCTCTAACGTGCGGGTTTGAATGGCCGTGGTATGCGTGCGCAACAGCCACTTCGAATCAACATAAAAGGTATCCTGCATATCCCTTGCCGGATGATCCGCCGGAATGTTGGCACGTTCAAAGTTATATAAGTCAAGCTCGACTTCCGGACCTTCAACGACCCGATATCCCATCGATCGGAAGATATCTTCGATTTCCTGCTGAACTAAGGTCAGCGGATGAAGATTGCCCACCGGAAACTTCGTTGCCGGCAAACTGATATCGATCCAGTCTTTGGCCATTTTTTCTTGCAGTGCAACCAATGTCAGAGCTTCCTGTTTTTGCTTCAATGCTTTCTCTAACTCTTCTTTACAGTCATTGATAAGTGCACCAAACGCCGGTCGCAACGATGCATCCAAATCTTTCATGCCACTCATCAGACTTGCTACCAGACCTTTTTTACTCAAATACTCATTACGTACTTGCGTAAGCTCATTCAAATCATTGCTTCTTTCAATAGCGGCTAACCCCGCCTCTTTGACATCTGTGATTTCTTTCATGTGTTCCCTCTTTTCTAAATAAAAAAACGTCCCCAACAGGAACGTTTGACCGCGGTACCATCCTGATTCACGCATTGCGTGCACCTTAACTTCCTTAACGCGGAATACGGGAGTGATTAACCCCTCTTCCAGATGAATTCACAACCCACTGCGCAAGTCCTTTACACCAACCGACTCTCGCTATCCGCAAGGAATTTGTTACTATGTCTGTTCAACGATTTACACGCTAATTATAATGGAAGATGCCCCAAATTACAACACAGCTTGACATTTAAGTATTACTTTCGCCAGTGATAACAAAATATACCCGCTGCGACAGCCACATTCAACGATTCAAAAGAGCTCATTTCAATGTTTACTTTGCGATCCGCCTGACTCATGATCCGATGACTGATTCCCTGACCTTCATTGCCCAAAATAATCGCAACTCTGTCCACCAAGCCTATCGAAGTCAAGGGCTCGGCATCTTCCAGGGCACTGGCAAGCACCTTAACCTGATTTTCCTTCAGCTCCTTAATCACATCTTTCAAATCTGTCCGAATCACAGGCAGATGAAATACTGCTCCTTGAGAAGAGCGAAGCGTTTTATCATTGAACACATCCGCACAGCCCTGCGAAAGTGCTACGGCATCAAAACCAAATGACAATGCTGTACGAATGATCGTACCTAAATTCCCGGGATCTTGGATGTCATCGCATAACAGCCAGCGATCATATCCTACCCTTCGCTCTTTCGGAAATTCGCAAAGACCGATAATATGAACTCCCG
>JANJWY010000029.1 GCA_024709285.1 Erysipelotrichaceae bacterium | reverse complement strand
TCAATTCTTTCTATAAGCGCTTTCATTTTCTCATGATGCCGAATATTCGACAATGTTCACACCACATAAAAATACATACCCATGATTATGCATATTGCACATATTTATCAGACAAAGACACTTTTTATTTATCTTTTTTGTTATATTCGCACAAGAAAAGGACCTATCGGTCCTAAAAACTTAGAATATTGACTTAATTAAGTTATCGTAATCGTTTGTAATCAACAGGTTTGTTAGTAAATTCTGTTTAAATCCTGTTCCTTATCTGATGCTGACGGTTGAAATGAGCGATAAATCATAAACAGGAAGACCATGTGAACCACTGAAGCAAAAGCAGTTACAGCCGTTCTTAAAATCAAAGGCAACAGCGGGATAAAATCGAAGAATCCGACAACAGTGCTTACCATACCTTCAGCTAATGCAAGCAAAAGTCCGATTCCGACCAGAGTCCAGAAACAGCGTTTGGCAACCGCAAATGATTTCTTCAAAGCAGCCATTGCGCCTAAATTATCAAGCACCATCGCACCAAACCAGAATGACAGGAAGAATGCAATCGATACACCAAAAACAAATAATAGTATAAACCCTAACAGAAGCACGAATATTCCGGAATCGCCCATGGCAGCCAAAATCGAGATTAAAGCAATTACATACAAGATAATTGCAATGGCCAAAAGTATGCCAAGCAAGATTCCTGCCAAGAAGTAACGCAGATATTTCCCGATGTTTGAACCCAATGCAACTGCAAAATCATTAATCGATACACTGCCATTGTTCAAACCCATCTTAATCAACCCTGCAGTCATCGGAATAGCCATAAAATTCATAATCGTTGCTATTGCACCACTGCTTGCCGAGTTACCGATGCCAGCCACTCGCAGTGCTTCAAAGAATGCATCCGGATTATTTAGGAAATAATCAGGATACTGCTGAAAGTCACTAAATATCGCCTGAATTTCAGCCGCCGATGGTGCAGATCCAATAATTAACAATGCCGGAACTAACGTCGCAATAAAAACCGGAATCAAAATCAAGTAGTTTTTTGTCACGAATTTAAACGCATCTTCAAAGTATTTCATGTTCAATCCCCTTGTCTGTTTGCCCTCAGACAAGTTCCCCTTTCGATAACTTAAGTCTATCAAAAACACTTGTCTTTCTCAAGGATAATTCATAATAATACGCAGGATTTCGAATAATGCTGATAACAAAAGTGCATATTGTGAACATCTTTTAATAGTGCTATACTTTATAACATATGGATTAAGGTTGGTGAAAAGAATGTCCGAAATATTGCACCTAAGCGCTTATTCAGTGTTTATTCTGATACTGATTCTTGTCAACTTAAAACGTGAGTATCATTTGCTCGATTTCAAAGTTAAACTTTTTCGCTATATGATAGTCACGGTCACGAGCTACATACTTCTGGACATCCTGTTTATCAGCTTGGAGAACACAAATTTCTTCTACTCGAATTTTATCTTGGTTTACGGAAACGCCTTACAATATGCATTAATGTGTCTGATCGTATTTCTATGGTATTTTTATAATGATTACTATATCTTCAAAGATCTCATTCATTTCAAGAAATGGCTGCCCTTAACGATCATTCCATTGATCATCAGTACAGCTCTGTCCTTGTTAAGCCCCTGGTTTGGATTTTATTACACAATTTCAGCACAGAATATTTACATGCGCGGCGATTTTTTCTATCTTTCCGCTGTTTTTACATATTTTTATCCAGTTTTGACCGCATTCGTCATTCACCTTAATCGCAATAAGATACGTAAGTCCGATTATGCTCCGCTAATGTTTTTTATCATACCACCCGCGCTTGCCGGATTATTTCAAACATTAAATTACGGAGTCCTGCTGATCGGACCATCCATTACCTTCTCATTTCTGGTAGCCTTCATTTATATTCAATCGAAAAACATGGAACTGGATTTTCTAACCGGACTTTACACACGAAAAGAACTTGAATATTTCACCGACATGTTAAGTAAACGAAAAAACTCGAAAAAACTTTATGGCGGTCTGATGATTGATATTGACAATTTCAAAGGAATCAATGACGTTTACGGACATGATACTGGAGATCGTGTTTTGAGGGAAGTCTCTGATATCTTCCTAAAAAGCTTCAGGAATACGGATTTCGTATCTCGAATCGGCGGTGACGAGTTTGTGGCGATATGCGAAATTCAGTCAATTTCAGATTTGGAAATCATTGTCAATCGCATACAAGCTCACGTTGAAGCCATTAATACTTTAAACCACTTTCCATTCAGAATCAGCTTAAGCATTGGATTTGACCGTTGGGATCTCAGAAATCTGTCAAAAGAAGAGTTCATGATTCATATTGATAAAAAAATGTATATGATCAAGGATGCTAAAAAACAAATATAAGAAAAAAAGGGCACGGGTGCCCTTTTGTTAACCTTTGATTGCTCTGATGAACCACAGATTCTTTTGATATCCGGCAACAAATCCTTCAAATGCTGCCACGACCACAAAGTCATTGGCCTCATCTGCTTCATTGCGGATTTCAGTGGCTAATTCCAACATCAGTTTGAAGTCACCTTCAACAATGTCCAAAACTTCCTTAACTGCGAAATCCTGCCCTGGTAATTCTTTAACTGTCGCATGCTTCAAATAGTCTTCTAATTTTACCAACGGACTTAAACCGCGCATTTTCAACAGCTCAGCCACGGCATCATATTGTTCAAAGAAACTGTCATAAGCCGACTCGGTAAATTCGTGAATCTGAACGAATTGTTTCCCTACGACATTCCAATGCAAGTTATGAAACTTTGCGTTAAGCACTGCCAGATTCGATAAATAAACATTTAGTTTTTCCATATTTTTATCTCCTTATTGATAATTACTACTGTTATAGTATATCATCTGATAAAACTCTTAACAACCCTAATGACTATGCTGAAACAAGTATTCAGACATCAGATATCCCTTTTCTTCACAATCGCTAAGCATCTGTTTGACAAATTCGTCTTTGCCTTCCATATAATCCAGAATCTGTTCCGGATACATTTTGGCCAGTCTTTTTTTAAGTTTACCATACTCATCTCTTACTTTTGGATGATCATTAAGATAATTCCTAAGTGAGCAATGACGCAGGAGTTCTTTTGATTCTTTTTGACAACAATACAAGTGATAAGCCATAAAATCATCTTCAAATAACCGCTTAAATACCTCCCTCCCCTCAATACCCTGATTTCCCCGATGAGCATAACCCACACTTTCCAAAATCCTTTTTACAGAATCGAAATTTTCATTGCTTTCAATGACGATATCAATATCCAAGATAGGTTTTGCTACACAGCCAATCACAGAGGTAGAGCCCACATGCTCGATAGCAATCACATGATCCTTCAATAATGAATACAGATAACTCTTTACTTTCTCAAATTCATCTCTCCACTGCGGATCATAATCTACACAAGTAACCTTGCCTTTAAGTTTACTATCCATTATTTTTTATAAAACTCCACAACAACAAATTTGTACCGATATATCCAAACCGTATAAACCAAAGCAAAAGCTTTGATTTCAGCGGAATTCTCAATTTTATATGAGAAGGAACCGGATTTTGTTGACACATTATCATAAGCGAAGAAGTCTACTTCAGAAACGAGGTTTTCCCATAATTCCATCTCAACTCCCGGGAAGAACATATCAACATCGGACGTACTGGCATAAACCGACAAAGCAAGACCGGTAAATCCACCCTTGGTGACACCATAATCCACGATGACCGCATCATCCACATACCCATTCAGCGAAATCGTATCACCGTCCGAAAATTTCTCAACCATGTCATAACGGATTTTTCCCGATGCCGAAATCGAAGAACTTTCATTAAACGAATACTCGATACGACCGAAATCAAAATCCAGATCAATGTCCGATAGCCCTTGAGATTCGAGGATATCCAAAATCCCACCCTCACCAAAAGATGTATAACCATCATAAATATTCAACAATACCAACGGTGCATTTTCAGAAACCCGCTTAAACTCGGATTTCTGCGAACTTTCTGAACATCCGGTTAAAAGGCCGGTGATGAGGAAGAAACACAATATCATTATTATTTTTTTCAAGGATATCACCTCTGATTTCCATTATAAACCAAAATACGACGAATATACCGATAATTTCCTTACATTTCTTACATTCACAAAGAAATATTTACATTTCTATGTACAAATCTTACATTTTGAGGTATATTATAAAAAACGAAGAAAAGGATATGTATCCTTGAGTTATCCGAAGCAGCGAGTTGGGAGCGGTGAAAGGCCAACACGGAACCTCTTATGATATAACCCCTTGGAGTTGCTTTTTCGAACTACAGTAGAAAAATCCGGCACGGACCGTTAACTCCGAAAGGTTTGACAGAACCGGATAAAGAGACCTTAACAGGTAATTTGGGTGGTACCGCGGAGCAGCAGCCTTCGTCCCTTACAGGATGAGGCTGTTTTTTATTGGAGGTAACACCTATGTGTGGATTCATGTTTGCCCAAGGCATCGTCGATCAAACGACATTTCTCAAAGGATTTGAAACCATTGCTCACCGCGGACCCGATCAAAGCCGCGTTTTAACCGAGGACTTCGGAACTTTCGGATTTCACCGGCTTTCTATTATGGACATATCGGAACACGGCATGCAGCCGTTTGTCACGCCGGACTACATCTTGATGTGCAACGGCGAAATCTACAATGAGCAACAGCTTAAGAAGACTTTTTCGAGTTATCCATTCTTGTCGAGAAGTGATTGCGAAACGATTTTGCCACTATACAATAAATACGGTCGATACATGTGCAAATATCTTGATGCAGAGTTTGCCTTTGTAATGTACGACAAAACCAAGCAGATGACCCTTGCGGCCAGAGATCCAATCGGGATTCGACCGATGTTTTATGGCATAATCAAAGGAAGCGAAAAATTGGCATTTGCTTCCGAAGCCAAATCACTCATTCCTCTGTGTGATGACATTCGGCCTTTCCCGATTGGAACTTTATATTATGGCGGTGAATGGATTAAATATAACGACATTACTGAAACGAAGGAAACTTTGAAAGACATGGATGATATTTTGACGCGCATTAACATCGGGCTGAGTGAAGCTGTCAAAAAGCGCATGATGTCCGATGTTCCCATCGGTTATCTATTGTCTGGCGGTCTGGACTCTTCGCTGGTGTGTGCATTAGCCTCAAAGTATGCGGATGCACCAATTACGACCTTTGCGATTGGCATGAAAAGCGATGCCATCGATCTGAAATATGCCCGGATGGTCGCTTCGAAAATCAACAGCCGTCACTATGAGGCCATCATGACCGTTGAAGATGTCATTGCCGCACTTCCCTATGTCATTTATTATCTGGAATCTTATGATATTACTACCGTACGTGCTTCCATCGGTATGTACCTGCTATGCAAATACATCCATCAGCACTCTGACATCAAAGTGTTGCTGACAGGTGAGATAAGTGATGAGTTGTTTGGCTATAAATATACAGACTTTGCCCCAAATGCTGAGGCATTTACGGAAGAAAGCAAAAAGCGCATGCGCGAACTTTATATGTACGATGTCTTGCGTGCCGACCGTTGCATCGCTGCCTGGTCCTTAGAAGCCCGGGTTCCCTTTGGTGATCTGACTTTTGTCCGCGATGTGATGTCGATTGATGGAAAACTGAAAATGAATACGACCGGCAAGGGGAAGTATCTGCTAAGAAAAGCCTTCGAAGATGAAGATCTTCTGCCATTGGAAATCCTTTGGCGTGAAAAAGCTGCGTTTTCAGATGCCGTCGGACACTCGATGGTCGATGAACTGAAAAAAGCAGCTGACCGGTTGTACAGTGATGAAGACTTAAAACATGCCAAAGAAAAATATACGCATTGCACCCCTTTCACGAAAGAGGCCTTGTGGTATCGCGATATCTTTGAGAAGTTCTATCCGGATAAAGCTGATTGGATATCGGCTTACTGGATGCCCAATCCGAAGTGGGAGGGATGCAATGTCAGCGATCCCTCTGCCCGTGTGTTAGTCAACTATGGCGACAGTGGTAAGTAAGATGATCAAGATCGTACCGATGCGCCAGGCACATTTTCCCGCCGTCAGTGACATCTATCAGTTTGGCATTGATTCCAAAATCGCCACATTCACATCCACCGTACCGGACTACCCTGCCTTTAATCTCAATCATATCAAAGATGCCCGCTGGGTCGCGATGAATGACAGTGATGTCGTCGGCTGGGCGGCTCTTGCCCCGACCTCAACACGACATGTTTATCACGGTGTAGCCGAAGTAAGCATTTATATCCATCCCGATTTTCAGCATCAAGGCATCGGTAAACTTCTGATGAACCATGTCATAACGGAAAGTGAGAAACTGGGAATTTGGACGTTGGTTGCCGGGGTCATCAGTAAAAATGTATTAAGCGTGAAGTTTCACTTGGATTGCGGGTTTCGGATCGTCGGTATCCGTGAGCGCATCGGTTGTATGGATACGGGCGAGTGGATGGACGTGACCTGGATGGAAAGAAGGAGTTTGACGGTCGGTATTTAAGCTGTTCTACTGATTCCATTGACAATCAAAATATTCTGTGTTAATCTTGATAAAACTAAATAAAGCTGTGTTAAAAGAGGCCGCGATGCGTCATACAACCGAAAGGTTGAGGGACGATCGCCGAAGCATGTATATGCTGGGCTTATGTTGAACAAACATAAGACTGTTCCCATTTGGTTGCCCAATCAGATCGGAATGCGCTTTTTCCACGGAAGGGCGAAGGGGAAGCTGTATCAGCCATGAGCCTTTTGCTCATGGCTTTTGTTTTATAGAAACCGAGGGAACCCCGATGACGCTAAACTACGTTAACATTTGCAACGGACAACTGATGATCGGACAATTCACTGCCCAGCAATTGGCTCAGCGCTTTGGCACGCCGCTGTATGTCATGGATGAGAAATATATCCGCCAACAAGCCCAAATGTTTAAACATTCCTTCACGCATCCTCAGCTGGCGAGTGAAGTCATCTATGCCTCCAAAGCCTTCTTGACCTTAGCCATGTGCAAACTCATTCAAGAAGAAGGACTGAGTCTGGATGTCGTTTCCGGCGGTGAACTCTATACCGCCCAACAAGCCGGCTTCGACATGAATCGAGTTTATTTCCATGGGAATAATAAATCTCTCGTTGAGCTGAAAATGGCTGTCGAAGGTGGTGTTTCGACGATCGTCCTTGATAATGAAGACGAATTAGAGCATCTGTTGCCCCTGTTGACACACTCCCAGAAAGTACTGCTTCGAGTCAATCCGGGTATTGAAGCCCATACGCATGAATACATCGCAACGACGAAAAACGACTCAAAATTTGGCTTAAGCACGGCGGATCCGGCCACTCTATCATTGATTGACCGTCTTATCAGCGAACCCATGATCGATTTCGCCGGTTTACATGCACACATCGGATCACAGATATTTGAAGCCGAATCATTTTTTATGGAGGCAGATGCGCTCATTCAGTTTATTGCTGATCATAAACTGCCGGTTAAAGAGCTAAACTTGGGTGGAGGATTTGGGGTAGCTTATACGCTGGATGATAACCCCCTTTCCCTTCCGGAATTTCTGCATTCACTGCTCGAACATATTTTCAAAACGTTGACATCGGTTGGATTGGATACGATGAAAATCATGATCGAACCCGGTCGTTCTATCGTTGCCAATGCCGGAACGACTCTCTATACCGTTGGCAGTACCAAGACGACCATCAACCACAAGAACTACGTGTTTGTGGATGGTTCGATGGCGGATCATATCCGTACCGCTCTGTATGGAGCGCAGTATACCGCCATTCTTGCCAATCGTGCCGATGAAATCTGTGATATACCTTATACCGTCACCGGCAAAGCCTGTGAGTCGGGGGATATCATCATCAAAGAAGCCTTGTTGCCCGAATGCAAAAAGGGCGATATCCTTGCGGTATGTTCGACCGGAGCTTACCATTATACCATGTCATCCAATTACAATCGTTTGCCTCGTCCCGCCGTAATCTTCATCAGTGAAGACCAGGTGCGAATGGTGGTCAGACGCGAAACGTATGAAGATCTTATCAGAAATGATGTCGGAGTGTGATATGAATCCCGTTGTCATGAAATTTGGCGGTTCGTCCGTCGAGAACATAGAAAAAATGCAGGCGATTGCTCAGCGCATCATCCGAAAAAAAGCAGATGGGTATGATATCGTTGTCGTTGTCTCTGCTATGGGAAAAACGACCAATCAGCTGCTTGATCTTGCCCGCCAGGCCTCCGTAAATCCTTCGAAGCGCGAAATCGATTTGCTCATCAGCACCGGCGAGCAAGTGTCCATCTCCTTATTGTCCATGATACTCAACGAAAACGGTCAATCCGCTATCGGTCTTACCGGATTTCAGGCAGGTATCAAAACCAGCGGGCTGCACACAAAAAACAAGATCGAAGATATCGATATCGAAAAAGTTGAGAAGCATCTTCGTGAAGGAAAAATCGTCGTTGTCGCAGGATTTCAAGGATTGAATCAGGAAGGCGACATCACGACCTTAGGCCGTGGCGGATCAGATACGACGGCGGTGGCCCTTGCCGCCAAACTGAACTGCCGGGCAGAAATATATACGGACGTTGAGGGTATTTACGGCGTTGATCCGCGCCTGTATCCCAAAGCGAAGAAGATTGATATGATTAGTTTTGAAGAAATGAAGGAGATGGCATTTCTAGGCGCAAAGGTCATGGAACCGCGCTCCATCGAAATCGGCCATCGCTTCAAAATCGAAATCTTGGTCGCATCCGCGCATCAAGACACTGTCGGAACATTGATTAAGGAGGCAGATCCCGCCATGGAAACTAAAAGCATCACCGGACTATCCATCAGTGAGCGAGTCATTCTGGTAACCATCCATCACTTGCCCAGCCAATCGCGCCACTCCGCCGATTTGTTTATCAAACTTGCTCAAAACGAAATCAACATCGACATGATTTCTCAAACCATGACCTCCGATGGTTATGTCAATCTGGCATTTACGGCATCGTCCGAAGATACCCATCTGATCAATGAAGTGCTGATGGAAATCCAGAAAAAATATGAAAACGTCGTTGTGACAACGGACACAAACATCGTCAAAGTATCGGTGGTCGGTATGGGCATGCGCACTCAATCCGGCGTAGCTGCTACCTTATTTGAGTTATTCGCAACCAATCATATCGACTATAAGCTTATTACGACCTCCGAAATCAGTATTTCCTATACGATTGACAGTGCTCTAAAGGACAAAGCGGTTCATCTGATCGCCTCCACCTTCAATCTATGATCACATTTGAAAAATATCACGGCACCGGCAATGATTTCATCCTGATTCAGCCGCAAACCACAGATTCCGGATTACTTGCCAAAAAACTGTGCGACCGCCATTTCGGCATCGGGGCAGATGGAATCATGATTCCCCATCCCAGTTCTGTGGCCGATATCCGAATGGAATATTTCAACAGCGATGGAACCCCTGCTCCGATGTGCGGAAATGGCTTGCGATGCTTTGTGCGCTACTGCCTCAATCACGGACTTCTTCAAAAAGGTCCGACTACCGTTGAAACGCTGGCCGGAATCATGGATGTCGATGTTCAGGATGAACTTATATCGATAAATTTAGGTCAACCCCTGCTGGACTTGACCAGTGACTATGTCCTGGACAATCACGAGGTG
>JANJWY010000008.1 GCA_024709285.1 Erysipelotrichaceae bacterium | reverse complement strand
TCGATTAGCCAAACTGGACTTCCCAACACCTGAAGAACCCAGAAAGACAATGATTTTACCTTTTTGAATATACCTTTCGAGATGATCAATTCCAAAACCGGTCGTTGAACTGATAGCAAAACAATCGATTCCCGGAAACTCATTTTGCACCAGATCAACAAACTTCTGACAATCATCCACAAGATCTGCTTTCGTCAATACGATGACTGCTTTGGCTTTGCTTGACAAAACCGTCGCAAGATACCGTTCAATCCGTTTCAGATTAAACTCTTGGTTGAGCGAAGCCAAAATAAATACAACATCAAAGTTTGCAGCAAGTACTTGCGATTTTATGGTTTTCACATAACCAGCCGCATGACCGCTGAAATCCGTACGAACGAAAGAACTTCTCCGCTCACAAATTTCCGTAATCATTGAATCCCCGGAGTCATTATAACGCAACCATACATCATCACCGACAACC
Organism: Erysipelotrichaceae bacterium; assembly: GCA_024709285.1. GTDB lineage: Bacteria > Bacillota_I > Bacilli_A > Erysipelotrichales > Erysipelotrichaceae > UBA2227. The sequence goes on along the minus strand of JANJWY010000008.1, from coordinate 9,673 downwards.
GGAACCATATCCAATTCACTTCCATTGCGATAGAAAGTGCCTTTCAGTTTGGCACTTACCTCACCAAATTCACATAATGCTTTTACTTTACCTTTAGAAACTTCCGTAATTATTGCTTTAACACGTAACTGCAAATCACTATTATAAGACTGAATGTTTTTACTCATTTTTTTCCTTTTCCTTTTATTTCGCATAAAAAAACTTGCCAGGATGCAAGTCAACAAAAGCCATGCATGATGGGTATGAAATTGCACGAAGAAAATTCTTCGTGCTTATTCTGATTTAACGGTCAACCACCGTAAAATATCTTTCATTTGCCATAAATCATCAGCTCCTTTCAAAAGGAAGTATTCTGCAAAATCATGATACCCCTTTTTTATACTTAAATCAACAGAAAAAAGAAACCCTAGCGGGTTTCATGTTTGATTCGAAAATCCAAATCAGTCTTGATGATATCTTTCAGCGTCCGCTTTACTGTCCATCCCAAAAGATTCTTTGCTCTTTCACTTGAAGCAATAAGTTTAGCTGGGTCACCTTCACGTCGAGGACCGATGGAATAGTTGACAGGAAAGTATTGTGATACTTCATCAATGACCTGCTTGACTGAATATCCGGTCGACGAACCCAGATTAATGGTCGCAGATTTGTTTTCATTAACGATGTACTTCATCCCCAATACATGAGCAAATGCCAAATCGGCAACATGAATATAATCACGGATGCATGTACCGTCCGGAGTCGGGTAGTCGTCCCCGAAAATCACCATCGAACTCCGTATTTTAAGCGCTGTCTGTACGGTAATCGGTATGATATGCGTCAGATTATCTCTTTTTAATCCGATTTTAAGCGATTCATGAGCACCGGCAACATTGAAATATCTGAAAATGCAATAATTCATATCATAAGCCTGAGCAACCCAGTGAATCAACCGTTCCGATGCCAACTTCGATTCGCCATAAGGATTGATGGGTTTCAACTCATCATCTTCTGTGCAGATATCTTTTTTGACATCCCCGTAAACAGCAGCAGTCGAGGAGAAAATCACGTTTTTAATGCCGTGCTGAACCATCGTTTTCAACATGATCCGTACCCCTTCCACATTGTTATGATAGTATTCCAACGGATGACTGACACTTTCCGGTACAACGATTTTCGCAGCAAAATGCATGACCGCATCAAATCGGCCAAGAAGAGTTTCTTCACTGAATATGTCGAAAAGCTGCTTTTCATTGGTTATATCCCCAAGATAGAACCGCGCTTTTTCATCGACCGCATCACGCGTTCCAGTAGAAAGATTGTCGATAACGACAACTTCATGACCGTCATTCACTAATTCCAAAACGGCATGAGAGCCGATATATCCTGCTCCCCCGATAACACATACTTTCATATTATTTCTCCCCGTTTAGTTGATTGAACCAAAGAATAAATCCTGCAAACCCGAAAAGCAACACCCAAGCCCACACATCCGAAACAAATCCAGGAAACAAAGGAAGCAACGATCCTACCAACAAACCGAGAATAGCCGCATAAGTAACCGTGTAATATTTCTCCATTAATATTTTCACTGCTTTCGCACCGAAAATCAATCCCATCAGCATCCCGGAAACTACGATCAGCAAATGCGGAAACACAAACTGACCGATAGCATATCCAAATACCCCTTGATACATACCGATAGCCAGTAATACCATAGAACCGCTGATCCCCGGCAGAATCATCGTAAATGTCGAAATGGCAGATGCCGCGAACAAACCGATTGCTAAGGGAAATGTCAGTTGACTGATGTCAATCTGACCGGCTCCTTCAGGCTGAACAAAAGTCAGTAATATCATAATCAAAAACGTTGAAACAAAGGCCACACCCTCACTCAACCGTATCTTCTTAATCCCTGCTTTCTTTATGATTAACGGAAAGCTGCCCAAAATTATCCCAAGAAAACTGTAAAAGGTCAGAGTTGAGTGTTCAAGCAATAAATAATTCATGACATTGCTGAAACCGAGTATCCCGCCAACGATTCCGATTCCCAATAAAATGATAAAGCCGAAATCCTCTTTGATCGCTTTAAAATCAAGTGAAACCACAGCAATCAGTTTTTCATAAATTCCAAATACAACTGCCATTGTACCACCGGATACACCTGGAATCACATTGCTGATACCAATGACAAGACCGTAAAAAATGATTTTGATTTGACTCATACTAGCCCAATAAGCGCAAGATATCTTGCCAAGTGACAAACAATACCAGGCCCATGACCAAAATAACACTGGCCGTCATCAATGCCTGTTCCAACTGGCGGTTGATGGGCTTACCGATTATCATTTCAGCAATCGTAATAACCACTCTGCCGCCATCCATCAACGGAATGGGTAACAAATTAAAAATTCCGACATTAACAGACAAAATCGCTGTTAATACGATAAGTGATAATAAACCTTGCTGTGCCTGTTGGTCGGTTACATCATAAATCCCAATCGGACCGCTGATCGCATTTAGACCTATTCCCCGGACAAGACGTGAAAGTGTATTGACGATTTCCGTAATGGTCGTGCCGATGTACTCGGTCCCAGCCCAAATCGCTCCAAAAAAGCTAAGCTCTTCGATGACGGGTTGAGGGAGCATCAGTCCGATCATGTATCGGCCTTCTTTCTCATTGAACAAAGGGGTAACCTTGATTGTAAGATTTACTCCGTCTCGATCAACGGAAAAAATCATTTCATCCGTATATAACTGCGTATATGTGATTACTTCATAAAAATCCTTCGGTACGATCGAAGTCCCATCCGAAAAAGATACTTTCACGATTTCATCGCCCGCAAGAAACCCGGCTGATTCTGCAACTGAACCACTGACCACGCCAGCAACAATCGGCTGAGGAGGAAGACTTCGCGCTCCCTGATATATAAACACACCGACAAATATGACCCATGCCAGAAGGATATTCATCATGATTCCAGCAAGCATGATAACAATGCGCTTTAACGGAGCAATCCCTTTGATGGTTCTTTCTGCCGGAATCTCTTCGATATCAACGCCTTCTTCACCGGCCATGGCAACAAATCCGCCGACAGGCAAAGCACGCAACGAATACAGCGTCTCTCCTTTTTGCCAGCTTTTGATCTTCGGTCCCATACCGATAGCAAATTCCTTACAATAAACACCAAACATTTTAGCAGTGATCAAATGTCCGAGTTCATGAACAAAGACAATGATTCCCAAAATGATTACAAAATAGAGCAATGTCATACATTACCTCCTGAAATTTTATTTTTAATCCAGTCACGACCCATCTTATCCGCAGCAATCGCATCTTCCAACGTGTTTAATTCATGATAGATCATAGAGTCAAATGCTTCCGAAACAAATGTATCAATATCAATAAATCGGATTTCATTGGCCAGAAATGCGGCAACTGCCGCCTCATTGGCCCCATTGAGAGCTGCAGCGGAGTTATCTTCTCTCTTACCTGCCAGATAAGCGCAGCGTAACAGCGGAAAGCGTTTGAAATCCACAGATTCGAAAGTCAGATGGTGAGCTTTTACTAAATCGAGCGATTCAAGTTCAATCGGCAATCGCTGCGGGTAGCTCAATGCATACTGAATCGGAATCCGCATATCCGGAGTTCCCAGCTGAGCAATGATGGCACGATCCTCAAATTCAACCATCGAGTGAACGATGCTTTGACGGTGCATGATGACCTCGATTTGATCGTAAGGCATTTGAAACAGCCAATGAGCCTCAATGACTTCCAATCCTTTATTCATCATCGTTGCACTGTCAATCGTTATTTTAGCACCCATGGACCAATTGGGATGATTTAATGCATCCGCTAAACTGACACTGTCGAGTTCCGATCGCGTTTTATCCCGAAAACTGCCGCCGGAAGCCGTCAAAATCAATCGCCTGATATTTTTATCATGGGCAGACAAACATTGGGCAATGGCCGAGTGTTCACTGTCAATCGGCATCAATGATACATTATTTCGCCTCACAGTTTCCATCACGATTTTTCCGGCACTGACCAATGTTTCTTTGTTGGCGAGTGCAATGTTCTTTTTCGCCTCGATTGCAGCCAACGTCGGCTTACAGCCGATAAAACCAACCAACGCATTGACAACCGTATCCGCTTCTACATGACAAGCCAATTGAATCAATCCATCCTCTCCCCAGACAAACTGATGCTGAGGAAATTCAGATGATAACCTGAGCGCATCTTCTGCTTTTTCAACACAAATCAGTAACCCGCTGTGCAACCTAAGAACATGGGCAACAGCCTCGATGCGGGATTTTACCGACAAACCAACACAGCGAAACTTATCCGGATGCCGTGAAATGACATCCAACGTCTGAAGTCCGATGGATCCGGAAGCACCAAGAATCACGATGTTCTTCATAAAAGCAATATAAGCAAGGCATGAAAGGCCATGAAATTAAACAGCAGGCTGTCAATCCTGTCCAAGACACCACCATGTGAGGGGAAAATCGTACCAAAGTCTTTGACATTGAAATAGCGTTTGATCGCACTAAATGCCAAATCGCCGAGTTGTCCGATCGGAGGCAGGATGATGGATGCTGTGATAATCAATGACCATTCAAACTTCGCGGTCAAATAGAAATAGGCAAATATCAATGAGAATACCGTACCGAAAATCCATCCGGCAACTGAACCTTCAATCGTCTTCTTAGGAGAAATCCGTGGGTTCAGCTTATGTTTGCCAAAGAGAACGCCGATAAAATAAGCTCCGGTATCCGATGCATATGTTGCAACCGCAATGTAAACGATAACCGATGAACCAAATGCCTGTATAGCTCGGACACCTTGAATGGCTATGCCGACCATCAGTACCATGGTAAATACAAAAGTCAAATCAAATATATCAAACCACTCAAACTGAATGGTTAAGAAAAATACGAGCAAAAGCAACAGGATGACACTAGCTGCAAAATAAGGTCGAGGGGTGTAGGCTAAGGCATTGATAAATACAACCATCAATCCCTTCATCCACATCGGCCAGTTTTTACCCTTAACCTGAGCAAATTCCAGAGCACCGATAAACAAGAAAACAAAAATTACGATTTCAAACAACCAACCGCCGAAGTATAAAGCAGGAAATAAAGCGGCTGCCAAAATTGCTCCCGTAATGATTTTTTGTTTCATATCATAATCCTCCAAACCTGCGGCTGCGGTTTTCAAATACTTTCAAAGCTTGAACCAGATCATCTTCCTTAAAATCAGGCCAGGAGACATCGGTAAAAACCAATTCCGAATAAGCAAGCTGCCATAACAGAAAATTCGAAATTCGTTGCTCCCCGCTTGTCCGAATCATCAGATCAACCGGTGGCAAACCGGATGTCATCAAAAAACTCTCAAACACGGTTTCGTCAATGATATCCAATGTACCCAACCGGACTTCGTTCGCAATTGCGTTGACCGCCCGAATGATTTCATCCCGGCCTCCGTAGTTCATAGCGAAGTTCAGTATAAGTCCCGAATTATTTTTGGTTCTATCGATCGCATTCAGTAAAACTCTTTGCGTATTGGGTGGAAATTTCGATAAATCTCCGATAGCCATGATTTTTATGCCTTCACGCATAAGTTCATCCATGAACCGATTAAAAAAAACTTCCGGAAGTTTCATCAGATAATCTACTTCTTCCATGGGACGTTTCCAGTTTTCAGTCGAAAAAGCATACAGCGTCAAAACTTTGATATTGAGCTTATTTGCGGCCAAAGCAATGTTCCGAACGTTTTCACTGCCCGATAAATGTCCAAACGTCCGTTGTTTATCTTGTTTTTTTGCCCAACGGCCATTACCATCCATGATGATAGCCACATGTCTGCAAGTTGTTTCCATATTTTTCCCTTCGAAAAGAGGCTCACCGAAGTGAGCCATTAAACAGTCATGATTTCCTTGGTTTTTGCTTCAGCAATAACATCCACTTTCTTAATGTACTCATCCGTCATTTTCTGAACTTTTTCCAAAGCACTCTTTTCCAAGTCCTCAGTCAGAGCTTCATCTTTTTTGATATGCTCATTTACATCACGACGGACATTGCGGATGGCGACCTTGGCTTCCTCAGAATATTTCGCAACGACCTTCGTCAAATCTTTACGGGTTTCCTGTGTCAAAGCCGGCACGTTACAACGGATGACGATTCCGTCGTTTTGCGGTGTCAGTCCCAAGTTCGCATTGAAAATTGCTTTTTCAATCAGTTTCAGTGTTGAAGGATCAAAAGGTTTGATTACTAATTGCTTCCCTTCAACAACAGAAATCTGACCCACTTGGTTCAGTGGTGTCGGTACACCGTAATACTCGATTTCAACATTGTTTAGCATCGTCGGATTGGCACGCCCGGATCGAACAGTAGTCAAATGTTGTTCAAAAGCTGCGATCGCTCCATCCATTCTGTTTTTTGATGTGTCTAAATGTACTTTCATTTTTTACTCTCCTTTGTTATCCGCGTGCCGATGATTTCGCCGGCAACCGCCTTTTTTATATTACCGCACTCATTCATGTTGAATACGATCAGATCAATATCGTTATCCATACACATGGATGTTGCGGTTGTATCCATTACACCCAACCCCTGCTGAATCATTTCCATATATGTCAGTAAATCATATTTTTCTGCTTGAGGGAACAATTTAGGATCAGCTGTATATACACCATCAACTCCGTTTTTTGCCATAAGGATGACATCTGCCTTGATTTCCGATGCTCTTAGTGCCGCCGTTGTGTCCGTTGAAAAGTAAGGACTGCCGGTTCCGGCACCAAAAATAACGACCCGGCCTTTTTCAAGATGTCGGATGGCACGGCGCACGATCAACGGTTCGGCAATTTTGCTCATTTCGATGGCTGTCTGAACCCGTGTGGGAACTTCGACTTTTTCAAGTGCACCCTGAATGGCCATCGCATTGATCACGGTTGCCAACATTCCCATGTAATCCGCTTGCACACGATCGATTCCCATTTTCTCTGCGACTTTGCCGCGAATAAAATTACCCCCGCCGACTACGATCGCAACCTCGACGCCCATGGCATGAACTTCCTTAATTTCACGAGCCAAAGAAGCTAAAATTGCAGGATCCAACTGGTTTTCTTTGGTGGAGAGAGCTTCTCCGCTTAATTTTAACAAAATTCGTTTATACATGTTAACCCCTCTTTCAAAAAAAGGCACAAATGTGCCCTTTTATTTACCAAAAGACTGATTCATTACCTCTTCAACAAAGTTATCGACCTTCTTCTCAATACCTTCACCTACAGCATAACGGACAAAAGTCACAGTTTCACTGCCGGCACCCTTTAGATACTGACCGACTTTGATATCTTGATTTTTGAAGAAAATCTGATCAACCAAACACATATCCTGCAAGGACTTACTTAAACGCCCTTCCAAGATACCGGCAAGCACTTTCTCCGGCTTTGAGTTGATTGCTTCATCATTCTTAATGATTTCCCATTGGAAATTGCGTTCTTTCTCAACAACTTCCGCAGGCATGTGATTACGAGAAATATAGGTCGGTGACATCGATGCAACTTGCATGGCAACATCTTTAGCCACATCCAAATGATCACCTTTGACAACGGCAACCGCACTGATGCGACCGCCATTGTGCATATAGCCACCAAAGGACTCATCATCGTTTTTGCTGATGACTTCAAAACGTCTCAACGAAATTTTTTCGCCGATGGTCGCTGTTGCTTCAACGATTAAATCGTTAAGTGTACCGCCGTTGACCGGCAATGCCAAAGCATCTTCCAAGGTTGACGGCGCTCCAGCCAAAATGGTGTGAGCAACCTTATCAAGCAATGAAAGGAATTGTTCGTTTTTAGCAACAAAGTCTGTTTCCGAATTGACTTCGACTACAACGGCACGATTGCCCTCAACCAACAGGCGAGTCAACCCTTCCGCAGCAATACGATCCGACTTCTTAGCAGCTTTAGCAATACCTTTTTCACGCAGCCAGTCGATTGCGGCTGCGATATCGCCTTCTGTAGCTTCCAATGCCTTTTTGCAATCCATCATGCCGGCACCGGTTTTTTCACGTAGTTCTTTGACTAATGATGCACTAATCATTTTTTACCTCCTTGACAGGTGTAGCAGCTTTTTCCTCCGTTTTAACTTCTGTAGGTCTTACTGCTTCACGCGGTTGGTATGGACGGTTCTCGCGCGGTTGATACGGACGATCACTGCGCTCGCGATTGTATCCGCCACCTGTAGTACGGCGACGATCATCGCGTTGACGGCGTTCTTCCATACGTTGACGACGACGTCTTTCATTTTCTTCATTTTGTTGATCGACATTGATGATTACATCGCTCATCGTGATGTCATCTTGGTCTTGACCTTGATAAGCAAAGGACAATACGCCACCCTTGGCTTCAATCAGTGCATCAGCCATCAAGCCGACAATCAGCTTGACCGAACGGATAGCATCGTCATTGGCAGGAATGCCAAAGTCAACCATATCCGGATCTGCATTGGTATCAATGAATCCAAACACCGGGATACCCAATTTACGTGCTTCCGCAACGGCATTGTGCTCTTCGGTCGGATCAACGACAAATACTGCATCCGGTAATTTTTTCATTTCCTTGATTCCGCCCAAGAAGTTTTCCAAACGGGTAGCTTCCTTGCGTAATCCGGCGATTTCTTTTTTCGGGTAAACATTGATGGAGCCATTGGCTTCCATTTCTTCAATTTCAATCAAACGGCGAATCGATTTTTGAATGGTACGGAAATTCGTTAATGTACCTCCCAACCAGCGTTGGTTAATAAAAAACGATCCCGAACGCAAAGCTTCATCCAAAACGATGGTCTGCGCCTGCTTCTTGGTTCCGACGAACAATACTTTTCCGCCCTTTTCACCAATAGCCTTCATGGTAGCATAAGCCGTATCGATTTTATCAATAGTCTTAGCCAAGTCGATGATGTAAACTCCATTTTTAGCCGTATAAATATACGGTTTCATTTTTGGATTCCAGCGGCGCGTCTGATGGCCGAAATGGGACCCACTCTCTAATAATCTTCTCATAGTAACAACCGACATAACATTTCCTCACTTTCCGTTGTTCCTCCATCACTTCCGACACAGACAACTCAATTGAGCACGGGTCTGTGAATCCATGATGTGTGTAGTGCATCCGTAGATGCCATTGGTTAGTATAACACAAAACCCTTTTGCTTTCAATCGGATAATATACAAAATACCGACTGAACAGTTGTATTAACCCTTCATCATTGTATCATGAATGATGATAAAGACAACAATAAAACATTCTAGTCATTGGTCAGATCACCGCCACTGCCCAAAGGAATCGGATCACCCAGATACGTAGGCTGTGGTTTAAATATAGAAACAAAAAAGTCCTTGTTTCTTGCCAATATCTCCCGAAGGTCCCGAATCGTCTGACCACCGTATCTGATTTCATTTGCGGCAACACCAACTGCATCCAAACCCAAGGCATTGGCGATGTACAGTGCCCGGTATAAATGATATTTCTGAGTAACTATAATGACTTTTTTCGCCTCGAAAATATACTTCAACCGATACAGACTTTCATATGTTGAAAACCCGGCATGATCCATATAAATGAGATTCGAGTCGACTGAGGCATTTTTTGCATAATCCTTCATGACATTGACTTCATCGTAGTTCTGTTGACCG
>JANJWY010000215.1 GCA_024709285.1 Erysipelotrichaceae bacterium | reverse complement strand
TCAATCAATCAATACCAACGGATGAGCACAAAAATGCTTTCACATATCGAAAACTATAGAAAAAAAGAGTTACATTTTCCTAACGATGAACAAGTCATCGAATATATTCAAAACAACCTTTCCATTCTTAGTGATCGCCCGTTGGTTTTTCAGCACGGCGACTATCATATCGGCAATATGCTGTTGGTAGAATTTCAGCATGCGGCCATCATCGATTTCAATCGCTGTGACATCGGCGATCCTTACGAGGAGTTTGTGCGAGCCTATTTTTTCAGCCGAAAACACAGTGTGCCTTTTGTTATCGGTCAGTTGGACGGATATTTCAAAAATGGCATACCCGAAGATTTTCATCAGCTGATGAAGCTCTATATGGCGGACAGTCTGTTGTCCGCACTGGTTTGGAGCACGCAGTTTTCCATCGGTCAAACCGAAACGTTGAAAGAGTATGTCATGATGATCATGGATGACTACGACCGGTTTGAAACAGACATGCCCAAATGGCTGAAAATGACAAAGAGCGCTGAATAGCGCTCTTACTTTTTAAACAGACTCAACACCCAAAGAAATACGACCGCACCGACGGTAGAGACCAACAGTTCTCCAATCCAACCGGATGCACTGAGTTCAAACAGTTTAAACAGACTGTCCCCGACATAAGCACCAAACAAACCGATGAGAATATTACCGAGCAATCCATAACCACGGCCTCGCAGTATTCTTCCGGCGAGCAGACCCGCCAAAAATCCAGTGATAAGAAACATAAAAAATCCTCCTTATTTTATTTTAAGACTATTTAGATAAATTGCAATCTATTCACTTTTCGGCCGGAAACGAATCAATACGCTCATGAGTATCAAAGCAACCAGAAACATGACACCGGCCATGACAAACGCCAGTTTTGCTCCGGAAGCATAAATCAACCCGGCCAACAGCGATCCGAAAATCATACCCAACGCACGCATCGAACTGAACATGCCCATGAATACTCCCGTGGAGTCACTGCGACTTTCCTTACCGGCCAGCGCCTGAATCAATACGGAGTAAATACTGTTTAAAGCGAAAAACAGGATGCTGATCGCAATAAACGAAAACGCCTGATCACTCCAAATAACCGCAAACCCGGTCATCGCCGTCATCCCCATGACCCAAACCAACGGTTTCTTCATGGTGGTTTTACGAATCAGATACATACAAATCGTCGAATTGACCAATAAAGCCAAAATACCGACGCCGGCTTTCAAAATACCATTATACGAAGGCGGAAAACCGAATTGATCGCGAATGTAATAATTGAATGCCTGATCGAAGGCGGTCGATCCGAAAATCGAAAAGAAAACGATGCCAAAGAACACCCATACCCATACAGAAAGTGATTTGGATGCGCTCTTAAACGCGGTAAACGGATTGGATGCATCCAACAACTGTTTCATCTGCCAATGCGTACCATCCCCCGGATGGATTTCTTTCATTTTCAAAAAAGTGACGATCCCGCTGAAAACCAGTCCCACGACTTGAATGGTAAATAACAAAGGTATGGAAATATTACCCAGAAATCCGCCGATCAGATAACCGATGGAACCGGCAATCGTAAAGATGGTGGAGTGAATCGTCAGATTCTTCGCCCGATCTTCCAGAGAGGAGCCATCCATGACATAGGTCAGATGCGTGACATTGATGCCGCCGATAAAAAATCCGGCAATCCCGCGGGCTACGAATATTCCGATTTCGGTGGTTGCCTGCATAAACAGAAACTGACCGAAGGCATAGCCGATGCAAGCCAGCATATACAGCTTCACCCGCCCTTTATGATCCGAAAGTTTTCCCCAAAAAGGAGAGAACAGAAAGTTGGTGAAGGCCATCGAAGCAAAAGCTGCCCCAAAGGTATAGTCGGGTAGGTTGAGATTTTTGATGAGTGCCGGGGTGGCCGGATGGGCCAGGTTGGCAAAGATCAGTTCCATCATCATAAGACTGAAAAACCAGATCAGTGATGAGCTTTTCTTATGCAACATCAGACAATTCTCCCAGAAAAGCACACAGACGATTGTAAACCAAATCAAATGAGGCAAGACTCATTTTTTCATTGAACGTATGAATCAGTTCATGGATCGGACCCATGGTAATGATATCCAAATCGGGAATAGCCCCTTTCCAGATACCCAACTCCAAGCCGCCATGACTGGCTTCAAGTCTCAATTCTTGTCCGGTATGCTTCACAAACCACTGCTGATAAAGGTTGCGCAGCGGACTATCGGCTTCATACGGATACCCCGGATAACGGCTGGTAAATTCCACGTCAAGATTCAAGACATCCGCCAACAATTGTACTTTGGCAATGTTTTGGTCAAGCATATCTGAGATCGGTGAGCGGAAGGAGAATCCCGCGACCAACGAATCATCCAAAACTTTCAAAAATCCCAAGTTAGCGCTTAACAGCGGCAGACCCGATATATCCGGACTCATCCACTGGACTCCTTGAAAAAACAGGCAGGCAAAACGAATAAAACGGGCTGAGGAAGAACCATCGAATACATTATCCCCCTGGCATGTTTGATAGGTTATAAGCTATTCGGGATAACTTTTCGCAATTTGCGCCAAATTGCTTCGGATAATCAAATCCATCATAGGTTAAATATAATCATAGAAACTACCCTGA
>JANJWY010000156.1 GCA_024709285.1 Erysipelotrichaceae bacterium | reverse complement strand
GTCGTCATGACCGCTGCCATCATATCGCGGCTGTTAAACAGTTGTGTGTACCATTGCGTAGAGAATCCCGCCCAATTGGTAAGGGAGCGTGAACCATTAAATGAAAAGACGATCATGATCAGTATCGGCAAGTAGAAAAACAGCAATGTCGATCCGATCAGGAAAAATGGCAACCATTTTGCCGGTTTAGTGCCGACCATACATGACCCCTCCGTTTCCATTGTTGACCCCTTTGTCACTCTCTTCGACATTGCGATCCAAACGGCGGGTCAGCAGCATGGATCCCATGATGACCATCGCCATGATCAGCGATATCGCACTGCCAAAATTCCATTCCCCGACTGTGATAAACTGATTTTCAATCAGATTTCCGATCAGCATATAGTTGCCGCCACCCAGAAACTTCGGAATGACGAAGGTCGATACCGCAGGCAGAAATACCAGGGTTATTCCGGCAATGATTCCCGGAACTGATAAGGGCAACACGATGCGTAAGAACGTTTGCAGACGGTTGGCACCCAAATCATAACTTGCCGCAATCAACGCTTTATCCATCTTTGCCAACACGGTGTAAATCGACAGAATCATAAATGGCATAAAGTTATATACCATGCCCAGTGAAACCGCAAAATCGGTATACATCAGACTTACGGGTGATAAGCCCATGGCCTTTAGAATAGCGTTTAGAAAACCGTTGTCTGATAGGATGCTGATCCAAGAGTACGTACGTACCAACATGTTGATCCACATCGGAATCGTAATAAGCAATATCAGCAGCGTCTGTGTCTTCTCTTTGGTATTGGCCACAAAATAGGCGACCGGATATCCCAGGATGATACTGACCAACGTGGTGACAAAGGCAATCTGAAGCGATTTGCCCAAAACTTTCAAAAATATCGGATCAAAGAACTTCACGAAATTATCGATGGTGAAGGTAAAAGTCATGACATCATTGCCTTGTTGGGTGAAAGCGTACAGGACAATCAATAACATCGGAATGACGATGAAAACGGCCATCCAGAATAAGTACGGTTTTACCAGGCTGCGAAAGGCTTTCATCGTCAGTACGTCCCCATTTTCGACATCACATGAATATCTTCTTTGAAGAAATGTAAGCCGACTTGTGTGCCTACCGGAGAATTGTCGGTCGTATGGATGATAAACGTTCTTTGCGGTGTCTGTACGACGATTTCAAAATGAACGCCTTTAAACAAGGTTGATACGACATGTCCGTTCAGTTTTCCCATTTCCAGCGGAACGATATCCAAATCTTCCGGACGAATGACAATATCGACTTCTTCATTGTCCTCAAAGCCGTAATCCACACATTCAAATTCAATGCCGTCAAAGAATACACGGTAATCATCGATCATGATTCCGTCAATAATATTGGACTCCCCGATGAAATCGGCGACAAAACGGTTTTCCGGTTCATTGTAGATATCCGTTGGTGTTCCGATTTGCTGGATTTCTCCTTCATTGATGACAACGATCTTATCCGACATCGTCAATGCTTCTTCCTGATCGTGGGTCACATATATAAAGGTAATGCCGACCTCTTTTTGTATTTTCTTAAGTTCCAGCTGCATCTCTTTGCGAAGCTTTAAATCCAAAGCCCCCAACGGTTCATCCAACAAAAGAACCATGGGTTCATTGACCAAGGCCCGGGCGATGGCAACCCGCTGTTGCTGTCCGCCGGAAAGTAAGGTGACGGCCCGGTTTTCATAGCCTTCGAGGTTGACCAGTTTCAACATCTTGGTCACCTTTTGCTTAATGATATTTTCCGATGTTTTCTTTATGCGCAAGCCAAAGGCGATATTGTCAAATACGTCCATATGGGGAAACAGGGCATAGCGCTGAAACACGGTGTTGATTTCCCTTTTATATGGAGGAACTTTACTGATTTCGATGTCATCAAAAAATACCTGACCTTCGCTTTGTTCGATAAACCCGCCCAAAATGCGCAGCAGTGTGGTTTTTCCGCATCCCGAAGGTCCTAACAAGGTGACAAATTCGTTCTCCATGATATCAAGGTTGATCCCTTTCAGAACCAGCTGACCATCAAAATCCTTAACGACATTTTTAAATTGAATCAATTTTCTCATACGTACTCCCTCTAGAAAATAGGCGGTGTGCAAATCCACAAAACCTTGGCGACGACATTGCCGTCGTTTTTCAGATAATGATCGTTGCTTCCTTTGATATAAAAGGTCTGTCCTTTTTTAATGGTGTACTGTTTCGCACCATCCACCAATAACAGTTTTCCGTTAAGCAGATAACCGAATTCTTCCCCTTCATGCGGTGTCAGTGAGAATGAACTCTGTCCGGGTTGGATTTCCAGTAAAATCGGCTCCATCTCATTTTTCTGTGCGTTGGGTACGATCCAAGTGACCGTGGTCCCTTCTTTTTCATCAACGAAAAAATCTTCCTGCGTAAATACGATCTTTTCCGGTTTTTCTTCCTGGAAAAACTGCGAGAGCGACATTCCCAAAGCTTCAACAATATCATTTAATGTCGAAATCGACGGCGAGGTCAAATCGCGTTCCAATTGTGAGAGAAATCCTTTGGTAAGTTCGCAGCGACTGGCTAATTCTTCCAAGGTCAGATTGTTTTTGATTCTCAATTGCTTGATTCTTTGACCGATATTCATAGCTTCACCCCTTTAAAGTTTAGTGACTGTAAACATTTGTATTAGAAATGATAAACACACATCATATTATACACAAAAAAAATTGCATTGCAATATTATAGAACAAAATGTTTAA
>JANJWY010000130.1 GCA_024709285.1 Erysipelotrichaceae bacterium | reverse complement strand
TCGCAAATCTCCCATATCTACCATCAAAATGATATCATGCACTTTTCCCTTGGCTCGTGCAGCAACTTCCAAGGCTATGATGGTATCCCACTCACTGTTAAGTGATACATCACTTCCCATCACGATGGCCTCTGCTTCAGACTTCATCGGCAGACGAAGCATCATTTTGCGCATCGGCAGCGGATTGCGCGCCAGATTCTCAATACGGGAATCGCCAATCGTTTTGATTCCTTCCTCAAAGAAAATACGATTCAAAAGAGGGTGTCCCCCTGAAACTTTATTAACACCCACGACTTCAATTCCTTGTTTTATGCACATCGCAGAAATCGTGCGTATATTATGCCTGAACTTCTCACAATCAATCGTTATAGCCGGATATCTCATAGTTGATCCCTCGCAATCAGTTCAAGCAGTAGATTTTTTGCTTCCACCGGAAACTCCAATGACAATACTCCGATGGCCGACAATAAATAATTCCGGTCAACGGAAACATCGACATTTTCCTTTGGTAAAAGGTATGTCGTATCCATCATTTTTAAAATTTTATTGATCATTTCGATAGGATTCAAATGATAGATCAACGCTCCTCCGGTTAACAGGATCGTCTTAACCTCAGTGCAGTCTTTTCCGCTAGCCATCGTCTTGCGGCCGCTTTGAAGATACATATAATGGATTTTGCCTGCATGGCGCGATAATGCAACATTAGCAGCACTCTCAGTCAGACGGTCAACTAATTCGCGCTGACGGGCATTGGTGACAATCGGTTCAATTTGCTCAAGTACTTCTGATTCATCCGATGTCAATGCTTCTTTGATGTGCTGAGCAACGATCTTCCGGTTTTTATATACACCCAAATCACCTTCCACCGTTCGTTTGGCAAAGGGTTCCGGTGTTGTCAGAACATTGCGATATCGCTCACTGTCCTCAGTGACGGAATGGACATCACTGGTCGCACCGCCGATATCAATGACCATGCAAGGCCCCTTGATTTGATAATATAACTGTGCTGCCATATTGACCGCAGCCGGTACCGGGACGATGCTTCCATTAACGATTTCCCTGATACGGTTCATGCCCGGGGCTTCCGTGATATGTTTTTCAAATACCTGCTGAATGAGTTTTCGCAAGGGCTCGACATGCAATTGATCGATGCTGGGATAAACATTATCACATACAAGGATTTCTCGTCCGGCATTTTCAAAAATCTCTTTGATCTGGCGCTGTATTTCCTTATTTCCGGCAAAAATGATCGGAACCTTGATCGACAGTTTACAAAGCATCTTTGCATTGAATAGGATCGTATTCTTCTCACCGTAATCGACACCACCCGCAAGCAAAACGATATTCGGCTTGATCTTCTCTATTTCCCTCAAATCGTCATCACTCAGCAATCCGGCAGTAATGTATTGAATATTGGCTCCGGCTCCCAACGCTGCCTCTTTTGCAGCCTTGACTGTCATCTCCCAAACTAACCCGTGAACCGTCATTTTCAAGCCTCCGGCCGCACTGGACGCAGCCAAAAACCGGTTAAAGTGAAGCTCTTTGACATTCATTACAGCTTTAAGGTTTTCGATGGCTTCTTTCAGTCCGATGGATACATCCCCTTGATCTGCACTCGTTGCACTGACTCCCTTGGCAAGCCAGATGAACGCACCTTGCGAAAACTCAAAGGCATGGACCAACGTGGTCGTCGAACCGATTTCACCAACCAGCAATTCAATGTTCATTCCTTAACCTCTGACCGGTGTTTTACTAAAAACGTCGCAACTTGCTGTCCCTTGGTCTTACGGCCGAACCCCTCATCCATACCGCTGTCCCGAGCGATTTTCGGTGTCACCTGAGTTCCGCCGGCAACCAGGATCAAACGATCCCTAACACCTTTTTCAACACATATGTCGTGAAGTTTTTTCATGTTTTTATAATGAACGTCATCATGACTGATGATGGTTGAAATCAAAATCGCATCCGCCGACAGTTCGATTGCCGCATCCACCAGTTTTGAAAGGGCAACAGAAGTTCCCAGATATATGCACTCAAATCCGAATTTCTCAATCCCGCCATGTTTGATGTCAAGAATTTCACGCAATCCCACGGAATGTTCATCCTCACCAACGGTTCCGGCGACGATTTTAAACGGATGATTCCGGATATGTTCTTTGAGCTCCTCTTCTTCCAACAGCTGTGGTTTCGGTTCTATTTTCAAAGATGCGACATTGATATCAAAAGGTACTTTCCCTTTGACTTCGACACGGGTTCCTTCCATCGGATGCATGATTTCAACATGAATGACTTCCGCTTCCATCAAGTTCATCTGTTTAGCCGTCTGAAGGGCTGCAGCTTTCGCTAAATCCACCGACAACGGAAAAAACATGGTAAGCAAAATCACACCATCCCCCTGCCACTCCATTTCCGGTTTGACAATACTGTTTTTCCGGTAAGCTTCGGTTTCCTTTAACCGAAGATACACATTATCAGATTCATCCAGTTCATCGATATAAATGATTTTGCTTCGATCTTCAAAAGTACAACCATCGATGATTTCTGTGGGGTCTTGTAAATCATATTGAACTAAATTGTTATAACCAAAATGAGCCGTAACCGGAGCAAAATAGTCCGGATTGCGCATAAATACGGTATCCGCTGAGATGCCGCCTGAGATTTTACGTGCGATGCCATCTCCGTTACGTTGCGGATAAAGCCCTGAATCAACAAAGAAACCTTGCTGAACAGCCTCAAAATACCCTCCGACCTCAAGCATTTCTTCCATCATCAATACTGCCCGTTCTTTTAACTCGCGGATTTCTCTGCTGAGTTTTTCATTTTGACGATCGATTTTTACATATTCATTGATTCCATCCAACCCGGCAAAAACCTGTTTGGCCGTATCTACGGCTTCAATGTTATAGATGTGCCATGGAACATTTCGCCCTTCATCCGGGGTGATGGTCGATTGTATATCCGCCGATGTCAATTGCGATATAAGCAGATTCAGCGTATGGGTGACCGTCGCTTCGCGAACCGATGATTCCATGTATTTGGTATTCATTTGAGCCCTCATTTTAACAGAAGGGAAAAGCTCTCTTAATGCTATGGCATAGGGCAAGTCCATACGCACACACGGCGCAGGCGGGGCGGTGGGTGGGACGGTGGACAGACAGATGTTCTCTTCCCTGATTCCACAGGCGATGGAGAATGCCGTATTGATCGCATGCTGAACCAGCAATTCAGGTGTCACCTTCCAAGCTTCCACAGCTGTCGCATTGGCATTATGCGCTCCATCGATCTGCGCAAGATTTCCATAAGCCATGATCGTCTTGGACTCGGCCGCATCCACAAATGAGCGGACCATATTGATATTGCGATACAGAATATTGTACTGAGGATCCTGATGAGCCCCATTGACTCCTTCTTCCACAAACATAGTGGCGATTTCCGGTCCGGCAACACCGGATACATACGAATGAAAATTGATCGGTCTTCCGACTTCATCTTCGATGATATCCAGGGCTTTGCGCTGAGCACGCACCTGTTTACGGGTAATCGGGATGCCCCCGATCCCTTGCGGTGTACCTTCGATCAAACCGTCAAAATGGCTCTGACCCGCCGTACGGATGACCATCATATGATCAGCTCCATGAATGGCAGCCATTCGCATTCTTCGGATATCGTCTTCAAAACGGCCGGAAGCGATTTCTGTGGTGATGATGGCTTTGGGCTGAGGATCGATCGAATCAAACGCATGCGATGCCGGCAGTCCCACGGATGTTCTCAGACTTTCAGAAGTATCGAAGTATTCGAATTTACCGATTTTCTGATGGTCCACCGGTTTTCGCCAATGCCATCCTCTAGAACGCGGGACATAATGTTCAAGATCACTGAGGATTGCTTCGATGTCCAGTTTCTGATCAAACGGTTTCATTCAAAACACCTCCTGACTTAAAATTGCGGGTGAAAAATGCTTCATCCGTGCACATGACAATGGCATCACGGAGCGAAATGTGATAATGGCTCATCACTTTGACAATACAATGTCCCACACCGCTGCCAATTATGCCATTCGCCAGAGCATATCCGACAATCGTTGATGCTTCGATGCTGCTGGCACCCATCCGTAAAAGCACAGAGCGTTCGATGGAGGGGGTGGTATGCTGTCTGGCCAACTCGATCAACGGATCGACCAATTGCTGACTCAGCTGCCAAAAACGCTGATGCAACTCTTCATGACTCAGATGGCTAATGGATTTACGCCTTGTTTCAAAATCATCCTTGCGTTTCATAACTTACCCCTTTCAACTCACCCATGGTTTTCTCAATCCATTCTTTTTCCACATTGCATTCTTTTGATAAATAATCCATATCTGAATCTGAAAACACATGTGCCGGATGCATTTTCACCTGCTGTTTAAGATAGGATGTGCGCAACTGATTCAAATCGACTTCCTGTGCCCCGATTTCTTT
>JANJWY010000117.1 GCA_024709285.1 Erysipelotrichaceae bacterium | reverse complement strand
CGAGTAAGAGCAACTCATTGGATAAACTGCTCTATGGATTAGGCATCCGTCATATCGGCGAAAAAGCAGCGGCTACGTTGGCCATGCGTTTTGAAACGATGGATCAGCTGATGGAAGCCACGGAAGAGCAGCTGTGCGCCGTAAAGGAAATCGGTACGGTCATGGCTCAGTCTGTCCGTTTGTTTTTCTCTCAGCAACCCAATCATCATCTGATCGATATGTTAAAATCGGCGGGTGTGAATATGGAAATGACAAAGAAAAAGACAGAAACAGCTTCTTTCTTTTCGGGAAAGACTGTCGTTTTGACCGGATCGTTGGTGACAATGACGCGCAGTGAAGCGTCGGATTGGCTGAGCAGCCAAGGGGCCAATGTGACTTCTTCGGTATCAAAGAATACCAATCTGGTCATTGCGGGCAGTGATGCGGGCAGCAAGCTCGCCAAAGCGCTAAGTCTTGGGGTAACGGTCTGGGATGAAGCGCGTTTTAAAGAGGAGGTGGATTCCATTGAAAATTAAAGTCGGGTGTATCCTGTTGATACTGGTTTTATTGACGGGTTGTATCGGTAATGATGATATCGATGATGATCCCAACATCATTAAACCTACGACGCAAGGGGAATATACCCTGATTGCTGATTTCTCGGTTTCTCCGGTACGCTTGTATCACGGAACTTACTTAGGATCGTTTGATGCTATGGAAATCGGCCGGCGGCTTCAGCAAAAATCGAAAACCCACTTCTCAATAGAACAACACTATCTTCAGGAAGGTCAGATTCTGAGTTATGACCGCTTGATATCGCTGGTCCGCCGGGAGTCGGATGTCAATCCGCAGGGTTTGAATCCGCCTGCAGGCAGTTTGTTTGATATTGGAGATGGGAAAACATTTGTTGAGGATGCGGTGGTTGTTGCGGATATTGTCGAACTGAATTTCGTCGGAAATGCATCGGAAAGCTATGTGTTAAAAGGAATTTCTTTGGCCATTGTGCTTAATCAGAATGTCCGGAAGACAGTCGATGGCGTGGATACACTTGTCACAATTCAAACCGATCGATTATATCAGTTTGGTACGGATATCGGACGTAAACTGGAAAGTTATTTACGTACGATTCCGGCGGTTGGGGATGTTCCGGTGTTTATAACACTTTACTCGACGGCCAGTTCGGATGCCGCACTGCCGGGATCTTTTATCGGAGAAGGCATTTTCCGTAATCGCAGCGGTCAGTTTGTCAGAAATGTTGAAAAATGGGTAATTTTACCTTCGACTGAAGCCAATACGTTGGATCCGACGCTATCATCGCAGTTTGCGACCTTGAAGTCATCGTTGCAACGTCTGTTGCCGGAGGCGGTGGGGGTCATCGGGAAGGCCCGTTATATCAACAATGAAGCAGATGAACTAAAGATTACGATCAATATGGTCGGCAAGACATACACAGAGGTCAGCATGGTCACGCAAATCACTGCGCAACTGCTTGACACTTTTGAAAATAACGATATGCTAATTGTGGTGGAGATTCGATCGTTGGGCACGGTCATGGCAGTATTGGAGCGCAAACGTGATCAAGACAAACCTACGGTCATTTATGTAAATTAAGGAGTCCTTATGGAACGAATTTCTAAGAAGAAAGTATTTAAGCTGGCTGAACAAGTGATGTTGAAGCTGAGTGAAGAAGAGGCGGATAACATCGTTGCGGAGTTTGACACATTGCTGAAACAATTGGACTTGTTGGATCAAATCGACACGACCCATGTCAAAGAGATGATTTTTCCTTTTGAAGAACCTACAAGTTTTTTCAGGGAAGATATCGTCGATCATGTATGTTCGGTTGAAGATGTTTTATATAATGCTCCGGTAGAGGAACAAGGATATTTTGTGATCCCGAAAGTGGTGAAGGACTGATGTTTGCCAATCGTAAAATTGTAAATATTGAAAATGAAGTATTGACTGCAATCAGTGTTGCGCGTAAGCAACAGCCACTGCTGAATGCGATGGTTTCTTTTACGGAGGTGGATGAAGCTATTGAACACGCAAAATCCTCTTCGGGGAAGATGGCAGGAGTACCCATCGTGTTGAAGGACAATGTTTTGACCAAAGGCGTCCGTACCACGGGCAGCGTTTCTATTTTGGATAATTATATCGGGGCTTACGATGCAACCATTACGACGAAACTGAAAGATGCGGGCGCTGTGATCATTGGTAAGTCGGCGTTGGATGGTTTGGGTATGGGTGGTACAGGAACCAACTGTCATACCGGATTTGTGCATAATCCTTATGATGTCAATCGGATGGCCGGCGGGTCTTCGGCAGGTTCGGCCGCATTGGTGGCTTCGGGAGCTGTTTCTTTTGCCATCGGTTCGGATACGGGGGACAGCGTCCGTAAACCGGCATCTTTTGTCGGAATTGTCGGTGTAAAACCGACTTATGGTCGGATTTCTCGCTATGGGATCATCCCCTATGCTTCATCATTGGATCATGTCGGATATTTTACGCGCAGTGTCGAAGATGCGGCGTTGGCTCTTGAAGTTCTGGCGGGGCGTGATGACAGGGATATGACCTCTTCTTTTCGCATAGTGGAGGATTATCTGGCAAATCTCAATGGCAATCTGTCGGGAAAGACGATCGGTGTTTTGGGCAATGTCATTGATTCGATAAAGAATGAAAGCACTTTGAAGTTGTTTAATGACTTGGTTGATAAGTGTAAAACTGCAGGGGCAACGATCAAAATCGTTTCTATGGATCCGAAGCGGTTGCAGACTTGTCTGCCGGTTTACTATATCATTGCCAACAGTGAAGCGACGGCCAATCATTCCAATCTGGATGGTATCCGTTTCGGAATGCAGGAGTCGGGGGATACATTGGAAGAACTGATGACTAATTCGCGTACCAAGGGTTTCAGTTTCTTGTTGCGCAAACGTTTCATTATTGGCAGTTACAGTCTGGCGGATGAGAATCAGGAGTTGTTGTTGCGCAAGGCTCAAAAAGTCCGTCGCTTGCTGGTCGAAGATTTTAAAGCTGCGTTGGCGGATGTCGATGTGCTCATTGCTCCGGCGAGTGGTGATGTTGCGCCGCTATTGACAGATACTTCGGCAGACCAGCTGTCCGCAAGATATCTGATTGCGGAGAATTATATGGTTTTAGGTAACTTTTCCGGATATCCGAGTATGACGATCCCGATGGGAAAGATCAACGGTTTGCCGATGGGTATCAATATTACGGCGAAGCCTTTTGAAGAGCAAGTCATGTTTGATGTGGCGTTTGGTATGGAGAATCTGACCGGTTGTAAAAATATGACGGCTGAGGTGACGGTATGAGTTTTGAGGTAATCATTGGAATTGAAATTCACTGTGAATTGAAGACGAAGACGAAGATGTTTTCGGGTGCTCCGGTATCCTTTGGTAATCTGCCCAATACGTGTGTCAATGAGATCGATTTGGGACATCCCGGAACACTGCCATCTCTGAATAAAAGGGCGGTTGAACTGGCTATTACGGCGTGTGAACTGATGAACTGTGAAGTT
Organism: Erysipelotrichaceae bacterium; assembly: GCA_024709285.1. Lineage (GTDB taxonomy): Bacteria > Bacillota_I > Bacilli_A > Erysipelotrichales > Erysipelotrichaceae > UBA2227. The sequence goes on along the minus strand of JANJWY010000117.1, from coordinate 198 downwards.
GACCGGCTGATCCGTTTCGACCGAAAGAACTATTATTACTCGGATTTACCTAAGGGTTTTCAAATCACCCAGCAGTTTCATCCGATTGGCAGAGGCGGATATGTGGATATTGAGGTAGATGGTGTAAGTAAGCGAATCGGTATCAACCGGTTGCATATGGAAGAAGATACGGCCAAGCAGTTTCATCATGGCGATGTG
>JANJWY010000088.1 GCA_024709285.1 Erysipelotrichaceae bacterium | reverse complement strand
CCATGTGTTCGAATCTGGATGTGCGATATTTTTATGTTGGTACTCGTGGGGAGTACTGTCGTAAGTGTGTCATGTTTATTTCGGGTATTGAAACAGAATCTGGCAAGCGGGATTGGAATTGCGGGGATGAGCAATATCTATTGGACTACCCATTGACCAAACATCAACAAGCCGTTTCTGATGATATCAAAAAGAAAGTGGCTTTGAGTGATGTATTGGTGGATGCGGTGTGTGGGGCGGGGAAGACGGAGTTGGTTTTGGGTGCGATTGGAGATGCATTGCTTGCGCGCAAAAAGGTGGGGTGGGCGATTCCTAGAAGGCAGGTCGTTTTGGAATTGAAAGAACGGCTGAAGAAGTCCTTTCCTTCATTGGAAGTTGTTGCGGTATGTCAGGGGTATACGGATAAGACGGACGGTGATTTGATTCTATGTACGACACATCAATTGTATCGTTACAGAGACTGGTTCGATCTGTTGATTTTGGATGAGCCGGATGCTTTTCCGTATAAGGGAAATGACATGCTTGCCAGTTTTGCGCGCAATGCCTGCAGGGGAAGGATGATTTACTTAACCGCGACACCGGATGTAAAACTGCTCTGTGAGGTCAAAGAGGATAGGATGAAATTGGTTCAGCTGAATGCTCGTCCTCACGGTCATCCGGTGATCGTGCCTAAGGTTTTGGTAATGCCATCAGCAGTTTGCTTTTTCTATCTGCTTCAGCTTGTCCGTGACAGTCGGCGATGGCTGATCTTCGTGCCGACTCGCAAGATTGCCCGCTTACTGGCATGGTTTCTTCAAACAGACTATCTCACTTCGGAGAGTGAAGGCAAAGAAACGATCATCGAGCGGTTCAGAACAAATGAGAAGCTCATGCTGGTAGCAACCACGATTTTGGAGAGAGGGGTCACATTCGAGGGCATCCATGTCGTGGTGCTCTTTGCGGATCATCCGGTGTTTGATGAGGCAAGTCTGATTCAGATTAGCGGTCGGGTAGGGAGAAGTTTTCATTTTCCAAGGGGGGATTGCATATTTCTGTCAAGAAGCAAATCATCAGCGGTCTTCGATTGTTTAAAGAAAATCCAGGATGCGAACCGATCTGTCTTTGGTGTTTGAAGGATTTACATCATGATGCAACACTGTTTTCGATATTCAGTGAAAATTCAGTACTGTGTCTTGACTGTCAAATGAAACTGGCTTCTAAGAAAATACGGTTTCGGTTGGATGGTGTTGAGGTAACTTCGTTTCATGAATATGATGAACACATCTCAAAACTGCTCATTTTGTATAAAGAGCACTTGGATGAGGCGTTAGCTCCGATCTTTTTTGAAAAGTATAAAAAGATGATGAACAAGAAGTATAAGGGATATACATGCATTCCTTTGCCATCATCTTCAGAGAAAGTCGCTCAGCGCGGATTTCATCATCTGCACCGGATGATTGAATCGTTGGATTTAAAAATGGTGGATATATTGGTTAAAACAAAAAATGTCAAGCAGGCGAAGCTGTCGAAAGAAGAGCGCAAGCGTATTGACATGATCTTTGAAATCAAGGAAAATAGTGAATGTTCATTCGATAAGGTTGTGCTGATCGATGATGTTTGTACGACCGGAGCTTCGCTTAAAGCGGCGATTGCACTGTTGCGTCCGCACTGTAAATATCTGTGTGCGGTTACCTTTGCATATCATCCTTTGTGGAAAACAGACGCAGTCTAATGAAACTGTCTGAAAGTTGTTGAAAAGTGTGCGTTGCAAATGTGTTTGCATTTGGTATGGTTATTATGTATAATGGAAAAGTAGCAGTGACTACTCAAGAAAGGTATAGGATTTAGTAAATGCAAGGAAAAGTAAAGAAGTTTAACAAAGAGAAGGGGTACGGCTTCATCAAATTGGCTGATGACAGAGACGTATTCTTCCACTACTCACAATTAGCAATGGAAGGCTTCAAAACAATCGAAGAAGGCGCAGACGTTGAATTTGAATTGATCAACGGCGAACGCGGTCTTCAAGCTCATAATATTGTTAAAGTGTAAGGTCTAGAAAGTTGGGTAGTTCCCAACTTTTTTCTTTCGTGATAAACTGTGTGAGGACGGAGGTTGTATATGGCAAATATATTAACGTCATTATTTAATTTTGATAAAAAAAGAGTGAAAGAGCTTGAGGCTATTGCCCGCAAGGTCGATGCTTATAAAGAGCAGATGGCTGCGTTGGATGATGATGATCTCAAAGAAAAAACCAATGAGTTCAAAGAGCGCTTAAATAAAGGTGAGACATTGGATGACCTGTTGCCGGAAGCGTATGCGGTTGCCCGTGAGGCAGCAAAGCGTGTTATCGGTGAGTTTCCTTACTTTGTTCAAATCATGGGCGGTATCGTCTTGCATCAAGGCGACATTGCTGAAATGAAAACGGGGGAAGGTAAAACCCTGACATCCGTATTGCCGGTGTATCTCAATGCACTGACAGGCAAAGGTGTTCATATCGTTACAGTCAATGAATATCTGGCTCAACGCGATGCAAAGTGGATGGGTGCCATTCACCGCTTTTTGGGCTTGAAAGTCGGAGTCAATATCCGCGCATTAACCCCGCAACAGAAACGCGAGGCCTTTTTGTGCGACATCACCTATATGACCAACGCGGAAGTCGGATTTGATTATCTGCGTGACAACATGGTCACGCATGTGAAAGATCGTGTCTTACGCCCGTTGCATTTTGCTTTGATTGATGAAGTTGACTCGATTTTGATTGATGAATCGCGTACACCGCTGATCATTTCCGGGGGACAGAAACAAACGGCCAACCTGTATTTACAGGCGGATAAGTTTGTTAAGCGTCTTGCGGATGGCATTGATTATGTAATCGATGTCAAAGGCAAAACGGTTCAGCTGACAGAGGAAGGGGTAACAAAAGCTGAAAAGGCTTTTGGCATCCAAAACCTGTATGAATTGAAACATACGCAATTGGTTCACCACTTGCATATGGCGTTGCGTGCAAATTATGTCATGATCAAAGATGTGGAGTATGTCGTTCAGGAAAATCAGATCGTCATTGTCGATCAGTTTACCGGTCGTCTGATGGTCGGACGTGCTTATTCCGATGGCTTGCATCAGGCGATTGAAGCGAAGGAAAGAGTTCCGATCAAACAGGAAACATCGACCATGGCGACGATCACCTATCAAAATTTCTTCCGCTTGTATGAAAAGCTGGCCGGGATGACCGGTACGGCGAAAACTGAGGAAGAAGAATTCTTAAAAATCTATAATATGCGCGTCGTGGAAATTCCGACCAACCGTCCGATTGTCCGTGATGATTTACCGGATGCGGTGTTTGGTACGCGCAAAGCAAAATTTGAAGCACTTGTCCAAGAAGTATTGGAACTGTATAAAAAGGGTCAGCCGGTACTCGTGGGTACCATCGCGGTTGAGACCAGTGAGTTTGTCAGTAAGATGTTTACCCAACGCGGTATCAAGCATGAAGTGTTAAATGCAAAGAACCATGCGCGTGAAGCCGAAATCATTGCAAAAGCCGGACATAAGCATTCAGTAACCATTGCAACCAATATGGCCGGTCGCGGTACGGATATCAAACTGGGTGAAGGTGTCAAGGAGTTGGGTGGTTTGGCGGTTGTCGGCAGTGAACGCCATGAATCCCGTCGTATTGATAATCAGTTGCGCGGACGTTCCGGCCGTCAGGGAGATCCGGGTTATTCCCGTTTCTATGTTTCAGTTCAAGATGAACTGATGGTCCGTTTCGGCAGTGAACGTATGGAAGGTTTGTTTAGAACGCTGGGGGATGTTCCGGTCGAGTCAAAACTTATTTCCCGTTCAATTTCCAGTGCTCAAAAGCGCGTGGAAGGTGTGAACTTTGATGTTCGTAAAACATTGTTGGAATATGATGATGTGTTGCGTCAACAGCGTGAGATCATTTACGAACAGCGCAATATGATTTTGGAAAATGAAGATGTGCATACGATCATTAAGGATATGTTTGATCGCGTGTCGCTGAATATACTGAAAACTCATACGGATTATTCAAGCAAACATCCGAAGGTCAATGTAGAAGAGCTGTTGGAAGCGTACGTCAAATTCGGATTTAAGGATTTGAGTCTGTCGAAGCGGGATTTTGAGGATAAAGATATGGTTGAAGTCGAGAAAATGTGTACGGAAGCGATCTGGCTGACGTATGAAGATAAGATCGATGCCATTGATGTGAAGAACGTTCCGGCAGATAAGGTTCGTGAAAGCATTTACTCCATTGAGAAGAATGTGGTATTGCGCGTCATTGACCGTGCTTGGGTCGAACATATCGATACGATGAGTAAACTGCGTGATGGTATCCATTTGCGTTCCTATGCACAAAGCAATCCGCTTCAGGCATATATCCAAGAAGGATATGAAATGTTTGAGGACATGATGCAACGCATCTCTCAGGAAACGGTGTTCTACTGTAAAAACATGCAAATTCAGGTAGAGGAGCAGAAGAAATAATGGAATTTTATGAAATCAGACAAGGAGTGACGACTGTTTACGATAAGTTAAAACAGTTGGGTGACTCACTTTGACTTACCTGGTAAACAGGCAATAATCGATCAGGTGCAAGCCGAGATGGCGGATGATAACTTTTGGAACGACCGTCGCGGTGCACAGGCAAGAATAAATACGATGAATCAAATGAAGGAAATCGTCGAAGGATATGAAAATATGCTTTCGACTTTTTCCCAACTTTATGAAACCGTAGAAATGTTGAAACAGGAATTCGATGAGGAACTAAGTTCGTTGGTCGAAATGGAATATGAAGAACAGCTGGAAAACTTTGAAAAGTTTGAAGTTAAGATTTTGTTGAGTCATGACTATGACAAAAACAATGCCATCATTGAACTTCATCCGGGTGCCGGAGGTACAGAAAGTCAGGATTGGGCGTTAATGCTCTATCGGATGTATACGCGTTGGGCGGATAAAAAAGGCTATAAAGTATCAGTATTAGATTATCAGGACGGCGATACGGCCGGTTTGAAGTCGGTTTCGTTTTTGGTCGAAGGACCTATGGCTTATGGTTATCTCAAGACCGAGAAAGGTGTACATCGTTTAGTTCGGATCTCGCCTTTCGACTCATCCGGTCGCCGACATACATCGTTTGCGTCCGTCGATGTCATGCCACAGTTCAATGATGAAATTCAAATCACTGTTGATCCGGGAGATATTGAAGTTATTACCATGCGTGCTTCGGGTGCGGGTGGTCAGCACATCAATAAAACAGACTCTGCGGTTCGCCTGATTCATAAACCGACCAATATCGTAGTGACATGCCAGTCGGAGCGTTCCCAAATGCAAAACCGTGAACATGCGATGAACATGTTGAAGTCCAAGCTCTATCAGTTGGAGATCGAGGCCAAAGAAGCCAAACTCGCCGATATCAAAGGTGAGCAGAAGGCAATCGAGTGGGGAAGTCAGATTCGTTCCTACGTATTTGCTCCATACACCATGGTCAAGGATCATCGTACCAATGCCGAAGAAGGCAATGTACAGAAAGTCATGGATGGCGATATTGATGCGTTTATCTATGCTACACTAAAATCACTGGTAAAATAACAAAAAAAGGCTTGCGGTTTCCCGCAGGCCTTTATAATAATTCAAATCCTGCCGTAAAGTGTCTAAGTGACACAATCGGACCTTCAAACATCAGTTTCAATCCTTTATAGGAATCACGGTTTTGATAAATGTATTCCAAGGCATTCACGATACAATCCAAATGATCATTGGTGTACACGCGTCGTGAAATCGCGATGCGCATCGTTTCCAATTGAGGCCACGTTGCTTCACCGGTAATCGGATCTTTTCCACCGAAAGCACATGCGCCAAGTTCAACGGCTCGAATGCCGGATTCCTGATACAAAGCGACCACCAGACGCTGTGCCGGAAATTCATGTTGGGGAATATGGGGGAAGAATCTTCGAGCATCTACGTAAATGCCATGTCCGCCCGGAGGTTCGATGATCGGAATACCTTTTTCTTTGAGTTGATTGCATCTTTGAGGGATTCATATAAACTCCCTATCGGTATCAACTGTGGGGTAGTTGGTTTAAAAGGTTTTCCTGATGGTTTTTCAACACGTTTTAAAGCATTTGGATTT
>JANJWY010000041.1 GCA_024709285.1 Erysipelotrichaceae bacterium | reverse complement strand
CCGGTAATCCGGCAATAAGTGCTTCACATATTGCCCCCAGGCAGAATTTGGCCTCGGGACCCACTGTTGATCATATGCAAAAAAAGCACTGTTAAAACGGGCGGGACGACCGTCATGACCAACAAATGACTGACCCCCATACATATGACTGACATTTCCCCAAATAATGCCAATGCCATCACTCAGCGCTTTTATCGTCTCATTTTGAGCGTGACAGAAAGCTACAAACTCACTGTCAGTCCACTTGTCTTGCAGAAAATAACCGCTTACCGCCATCTCCGGAAAAACGATGATATCCGCATTTTTTTCTTTTGCCTCAAAAATCATGGCCTTCATCGCATCGATATTCCCTGCTATATTTCCGCTTTGAACATTGAGTTGTCCCAGTGCGATTTTCATAATTGATCCCTCGATTTCCTACCATCATTATAAGCGACCTTTTCGCCCTTGTCTATTTACTTAAAGACACAAGCAGTGATATACTCAGTTTAACGATAGGGGTGATTCTTATCAACAAACAAGAATATCTCCGCTTACTGAAACAACACATGAATTCATTGGACACGGACACTTCCCTGCAAATAATGACACAGGTACTGCGTACGTTCGATGAAAAATCAGCCAAAGGTCTTAGTGAGCGTGAAATCATTGAACAGCTAGGTAATCCGGTAAAACTTATCAGTAATTTTCAATCCAACAATCTAAAAGCCGATATTCCATACGAAAATGATGCAGGCACAGAAAACATTGATGAGAAGATTCCATTGATTGAAGAAGAGTTAGACATCTCTTCAACAAAAAATGAAATCCCTGCCGCTTTCATCACAAAAGAAAGTCAAGGAAGCCGTTCAAATAAAATCACGATTCTCCGCTTTTTACTTGGATTAATGATCGGGCTTCCTGTTTTGCTTGTCTTTGGAATGGTTGTGATTGCCGGGATCATCATTGCTGCTGTGGCCTTTTTACAAGGATTGATCATGACCTTCGATCTTCCGTATCAGATCTGGCAGTTTCCCTTTACTGTCCGCGAAGACTTTTCTCTTTTAGTCGGCATTGGTCTGATCATGGTCGGCAGCGGGCTTGTCACACTGTTTCTATCAGCACTCATCGGCGTGTATCATGGATTTAAAAATCTTTTTAAAGGAAATTTCAGGTAACCTCAATGAAAAAAACTTGGGGATTATCACTGATATCACTAGGAATGATTCTTCTTACTTTTGCCTTTTTTTGGTTTCTTTGGGCTGGAAAGGATTTGATTGATTATGATGATAAACAGTCCGTCCAATCACTATCATTCAATCAAAACTTTTCCGAAGTCAACAATATCACCATTCATGGCGGATTAGCGGACACCATCACTCTGACGATGGCACAACAGACACAAATCACTGCCAACATCACCGGACATCTTGAAGCCATCATTGCAAAACGTGAGTCACGGGATTTCATTATCGGTTCACCAACCAACGGCGTCAGTCTGACATCTTGTCCGTGGTTTAAAAAATGTCCGCCAATCAGCCGGCTGGTCAGTATTGAAGTCATTATCCCTTATGATTTCAAAGGCAATATCTTCATTTACGGAGTTGCGCCTGCCATCATTGTCAGTTCGCCCCGCCTGAGCGATAACATCCAATATCTTGCCATCAACACCGCTGATTCAACGATTGACATAACCAATATTTCCTCGGACATATTTATCAACACCGCAAAACTGGATCTGAGCTGTACACATATCGCCAATAAACTGTCAGTTAACTCCACTTCGGCAAACATTATTTATCAGCCGGGCGAAAATACTTCGATGGAACTGAACATTTCCTCAGGATATGTAGAGATGAGCATCCAGCATATGCCAACAAAAGGGGTAAGAATCGAATCGACTGGTATTAATACGACCCTGATTGAAAATCAGACAGAAACCAGGTACTTCGCATCACAGACCTTTGATTATGAGTATGATTCATCCGAACATAAGATTGATATATCGGTCAACGCACTGTACGCCACCATCCAGATAGACAAAAAAATAACTCCGTAGAGTTATTTTTTACGTTGCCGGACAACTTCGAAACACAATACCGCCGCAGCCTGTGCTGCAGGCAATGCGACTTTGGTATCTGTCGGATAGGCAATATATATATTTTGATCGCTGTGTTGAATGATTGCTTTGGACAATCCTCTCATCTCACCGCCAATGCATAAACACAAGGGAACCGTGAGATCAGCATTACTCATTTCAGTCGCAGAATCATTTCTCAGTGCACACATGATTTTAAATCCCATGTCTTTGATCGAATTTCCTGCCTGATCAAAGTCATCCGCCAACACCCATTTCATTCGCTCACTGACACCTGCCGAAGACTTGCATATGATGCTTTCACTAAAACTCCAATCCCGCACACGGGTGATGACAGCTTGAGCACCTGCGGCTGCGGCTGTACGGAAAATATAGCCCAAATTAAACGGATCTTCGATTCCTTCAACCAACAATACAAAGTCACAACCTTGAAGTGAGTTGAAATCATCAAATTTCCTTTCAGCGGCAGAGGCAATGACTCCGCCATGAGTTTTTCCATTGGCTAAAACATCAATTTCCTCGCGCGGTTTCCAAAGAAATGGAATTCTTTGACTCTCGCACAAACGCTGAATATACTGAAAATCCCTCTCCGAGCGTTTACTTTTATCTGCCAAAACTTCCAGTACTTCTCTTTTCTTGCCTTGAATGACGGCCTTAACCGACAAAGCTCCTTCAAAAATCATGCTTTCACCTTCCTGATAAAATCATCCGTCATTACAGTGAACGGAATCCTGATTTTTACGATTTCCATGGGCTTAAATACTCTCTCCGTTGGCTCATTGTCACTGTTGATCATATCAGTTATGGTAAACTGTATATGATCGGTGTTAGGTCCAAAAACCTCACAATTCCAACCTTTACTGAAATGATTGCGTACTTCAATGGTTGCCCACTGACTGTATTCATCATAAGATACGACCGTTGCCAGAAATTCCTGGGTGATGCCGGTCCCGTTTTTATCATACAAATGCCCATCAGCCAACGGCTTGTTTAAAAAGAATCCGCCAAACGTTTCTCGGTTTTCTGCCTTGGCAAGTTCTCTGTTGCACTTATCAATACTTTCAGATTCGCTTTTTCCTGACAATAAATCATCGATTAACCGACGGTAAGCCCCCACTACCGTAGCCAGATAGTACTCTGACTTCATGCGTCCTTCGATCTTCAGTGATGAAACACCGATTCGAATGAGATCCGAAAGAACATGGGTGGCATTGAGATCCTTTGAACTCATTGAAAACAACGTGTCAGGATCATGCAACGGCTGATCATTTTCATCCATTAGGAAATATTTCCAGCGACAGCTTTGCGCACATCCTCCGCGATTGGCATCGCGAAGAGTCATGTAATTGCTTAACGTACAACGCCCCGATACATTGACACACATTCCTCCGTGAATAAACACCTCAATCGGCAATGACTGACCGGAAGAGATTTGCTTAATATCCTCAAGAGAACACTCTCTGGCCAAAACGACGCGGTCTATTCCCAGAGATTTGTAGAAGTTTAATGTCTCGATATTAGCGGATGACTGTTGCGTACTCAGATGCACTTCCATGCGCGAACTGACCTGACGGGCGACTCTGGCAATGTACAGGGAAGCGACGATCACGGCATCAACGCCAATCTGATCCAACGCAGTTAAATATTCACGCAATCCTTCCAGATCTTCCTGATGAGGGATCATGTTGACGGTCACATAAAGTTTTGCCTGGTGCTGATGTGCATACTTAACACCGGCTTCAATGTCAGAAATATCAAAATTGCTTGCCCGCGAGCGCAATGAGAACTTCTTTCCGCCAATGTATACGGCATCTGCTCCAAAATGTACCGCAGTTTTCAAACGAGCCAAATCACCGGCAGGAGCTAACAGTTCCAGCCGTTTCATTCGCCCACCACCTTCACAGCACTGGTCGGCGTATAATAAAGTGCTTTTGAGAGATTATATTTCGCTGATATTTCGGCTTTTGCCGTTGGAATATCTGTCTTTTTGTTAAGAGTCATAATTACTGTCTGAATCGTTTCATCATCTACAAAAACAGTTTCAATCATCAGATTTTCAAGTCCGATCGACGAAAGTTCTTCAACTTCATCAAAAATCTCCAGGATGGAGGAGGTGAAAATATGAAATCCATGCGTGTCCTGCATGGCCGGATAACGCTCTCTGCGACCCTCTTCCTGCAAAGTGAATCGTTTGTAAGTAACCTCGATGTCCTGGTGGATGTGATCGAAATAATTGCTCAGCAACGGACGGTTGGACGTACTCATGCACTGATACCCGAATCCGGATATGATCACACGGTCGCCAAACTTTTCGACGATTTCCTTCACTTCATTGAAAGTCAGCTCACGAGCCAAGGCAATAAAATCTACATCCATATCTAAAAGTACTTCGACATCGTTGGCATTAGTGATGGTCGTATCGGTTTGTAAGATGATCTTTTTCCCCGGATATATCTGCTTTAAGTAGTGCATGACTCCTAAATCTGACACAATATACCCTTCCGGGTCAAACTGGTTAACATTGATGATCTCCTGTTGAAATTCGGCCCATTCACTTTGAAGCATCATTCGGTTGATGGATAAATACCAGGGCATACCCTTACTTCTAGCCAGATCGGATAGTTTGGCCAACTCACTCAAAGTCAGCGGATGCTGTGTTTTTGATGAGCAAAAAGCCGTCGAAAAAATGACGGCTCGGACACTTGAAGAATGGCAAAACATTAACTGCTGCTCATTTGAAACTAAAACAAAAATGTTCATAGCCCCTCCTTCGTTTACGATTCGATAAACTCCCGGTTTTTCTTGTTAAAACCAATAAAGATCGATAACATGGTCAAAACGATCAACCCGCTGATCAATGTGAAAACCAATTGATATAACGCAGATCCTTCAAAAGTTGAAGGAATATTTTGCAGGATCAAGGCATATATTTTATCACCGTAATAAATGCCGATGGCAAAGAATGTCTGATATATTCCCATGGTTACTTCGCGCATATCTTTTGCAAATGGCTGCAAAGCCAGTCCTAACAGTACGTTGTACGTAATACCATAACCAAATCCGTTAAAACTATACATTATAAACAGAATCGCAGGATTAGTGACAGTCGTTGCCAACACCGTAAACAACAGGCTGGCAGCCAATCCCAAGAGCAGCGTATTTTTGACACCGATTTTCTTCTTCAGCCATAAGCCGGCAATGACCCCCGCCACCAGCTGAAACAACGAGAAAATCACGTCAAGATAAGCGATCAAAAAGTCTGCCATCATGACATCTTCAGTTTTTGCATAAGCAACCATATTGCTGCCACTGGAAGCAAATCGGATAAACGATACAGCAACAGCCAAAACACAAATCAGAAGAAATCTGCGATCACGCAAAGCAATGCCGATCTTCTGCCAACTGAAATTACGGACCTTCTCTTTGTTATCCTTGACTCTAAACAAAAACAAGAAACCGATAAAAGCCAATCCGGCGCTCATCGCCCATAAAAGACCATAATCTTTGATCGGATTTTGCGTAGCCAGAAATTGCAGCGGTGCAACGATAAACTCTGCCAGCAGCGGCGCTATCGATAAAATCGAAACAGAAACCATCGCCTGTTTGGTCGAGAATGTCTCCGAAAAGAATACATTAAACAAGGCAAGCATACTGGCACCGACGCCCAACGCCAGCGACGAGGACATAAGGCTGAGGTAATCCGGCTTGTAAACGACCCAAATGGATGTCAGAAACACCATCATCAACGCCGAGCCGATGAGCGCTCTTCGTGATTTCAGGGTATCGCTAAGCGCAAATACCGGCATTCGGACGAAGATTGAAACCAAACCATAAGAAGCAGCAATGTTTGCTCCTAAAATACCATCCATCGCCAATCCGCCGATATCTCCGGAAGATACGGCATACGCTTTTCGATAGGCACGGACGATATTGATTGCTGACCAAAAAACGACCAGTAAGATAAAAATCATCATCTGGTATTTCGTCAGCGCATATTTTTTGTATATATACCAAGTCAAAGCAATCGTAAGAATAACGGTCAAAACATAAACCCAGGACTTCCACTGAATGAGCACCTGGGGATTAAAAGCAAATGTCACAAAATATCCCTCATTTCTACATTAGTTTAAACTAAATGCATTGAAAAATAAAGATGAATGTTATAATACTGACATAGAAAAGAGGCGGTATTTGTGAAATATATTGATTTACGTTCGGATACAGTGACGATGCCCACACCACAGATGCGAAAAGCGATGTCTGAAGCGTTGGTTGGCGATGATGTGTATCAAGATGATCCGACAGTAAAAGAACTGGAAACTCTGGCAGCCCATGTTACCGGTCATCCGGCAGGTCTGTTTGTTGCATCTGGAACAATGGGAAATCAGTTGGCAATCATGACGCACACCCGTCGAGGTGATGAAATCATTACCGGAGCAAACTATCATATCGTTGCACATGAAGTCGGTGCAGCTGCCGTCTTATCCAATGTAAGCATTCGAACCATTCATAACGACAATGACTTCATTTATCCTAAAGATATCAAGTCGGCTGTGCGATCAATCGATATCCATAATCCCCGGACATCTTTGTTAAGTCTTGAAAATGCATTGTCCAATGGAACGATCATGCCGATTGAACTGATGCGTGAAAATATTGAACTCGCACACTCTTTGGGACTTAACGTCCATTTGGATGGAGCCCGGGTATTCAATGCAGCCGTAACATTAAACTGTGATGTAAAAACGCTCACTGCGCCTTTTGATTCTGTCATGTTCTGCTTGTCGAAGGGATTGTGTTCACCCATCGGATCGATGCTGGTTGGAAGTAAGGACTTTATTGAAAAAGCTCGCAAAAACCGCAAATTACTGGGTGGCGGTATGCGTCAGGCCGGAATTCTTGCTGCTGCCGGATTGATTTCGATTCATGATATGACAAAGCGTTTAGCAGAAGATCACCATCACGCCCAGAAACTGGCTTTAGCACTTACTGAAATAAAAGAAGTCGAAGTTTATGACAAGCTGCGTGATATAAATATGGTCTTTTTTAAATTACATGTGGAAACCGCAGAACGACTGGTTGAATTTGCTTTGGCACATGGCTGTAAAATCAACCCGCCGAGTGATGAAGTGTTTCGAGTCGTTACTCATAATGACATTTCATCCGCGGATGTAGATGCTTTCATTGAAATCATAAGAAAATTCGTCAAAGAAAACCCGAGAGCCAATTAGCTTTCGGGTTTATCCTTTATAAATAAGGTGAAAGTCATCATGATGATGATCATAAACATCACTATGATAGCTCTTATTACAATACTTTGTGTCAAAAAGAATGCGACCAACAACATCGTATACGATGTAGACACGATTCTGACTTTAGTTTTCCTTGCCATCTGCCCGTCAGTGATCGTGCTTTCAATATGATTTCTGTAAAAGCCGGAGTTTATCAGCCGGTCATGGAATTTCTTCGAACCACGGGCAAAGAAGAATGCGGCCAACAGCAAAAATGGGGTCGTCGGTAATATCGGGACAAAAGTTCCAACCAACCCGACGGCAGCAAATATCCAACCCAATGAAATAAAAACAATCTTCATTACAGACTATCGATAAAAGTCAGAACCTGCTGAACATCCGTTTTCGGATCGACATTTTCAAAAATCTTGACAACCGTTGAGGCTTCATCAAGTATAAAAGTGGTTCGAGCCGTTCCCATGTATTTTTTTCCATACAAAGATTTCTCTTTCCAGCATCCGTATTCTTGAATGACCGTTGTATCCGGGTCGCTCAGCAAGGTAAAATTCAGTTCGTATTTTTCCTGAAACTTCTGATGACTTTTAAGATCATCTTTACTGATGCCGATGATTTGATAACCCCTTGATACGAATTCACTGAAATTATCCCGGTAAGAACATGCTTGTGTCGTACATCCCGGTGTATCATCTTTGGGATAAAAATATAAAACAACTTTATGCCCTTTAAAATCTGTCAATGTTACATTTTCACCTTTTTCATTCAACAAGTTGAAATCAGGTGCCTTTTGTCCTGTTTGCAGCATACTATCCCTCCTTTTCAATCATTATCATATCAGAAATCCACATGCCCGCATAATTCTTTGCTTATCTATGATGGGCAATGGCTTCTTTGATTTGTAAAAACCATTCATCACTGTCCCCGTTTTCATGCGTGTCACCAATCGTGATGGCGGGTTTGTTTATACCGTGATAATCACTGCCAGCCGAAATCAGCAAGCCTTCATTTTTAGCAAATGCCTTTACCCGCACACAGTCATCTTCACTATGATAAGAGCAATAAGCTTCAATTCCATCCAGAGATTTCAGTTGGGCGATATCCGTCAGCGACTTGACGCTGATCAACGGATGTGCCAATATGGCAATCCCATGATGTTGGTGAATATAGTGTAATACATCTCTGACATCAGGCAATACCATTTTCACATATCCGGGTTTCCCCACCGCACAAAAATCCCAATAAAAATCAGCCAGTGGATTTGACTTGACTTGTGAACTCAGGTATCTCTGAAACAGCGGGTGAGATGGATAATGGTTAAACATAAACCGTGTGATTTCGACATTGGTAATCAGTCTGCCCGGATATTCATTTTTTATCTCATCCATTCGCATATTCAGACTAAACAAACGATTGAACACGTGGATCCGGATACTTGCAATCCGTTCGAGTTCATTCATGTAATTGCTTGCGATCGTCCGAAAGATGGCTGAGTTAAAGTCGATACCCAAACCCACGATATGATAGATGCTGCTGTTGAAGTAACAATCGATTTCGATGCCGGGTATCCAACAACTGCGATCATACTTTAAAGCATCAAAATTAGCACGAACATCGTTGTGATCGGTCAACGCTATACAATCAATATTATTTTTTCTCGCCATTGTAAAAATATCATCGATTGATGTTTCCCCGTCAAAACTATATTTGGAATGTATGTGTAAATCAGCTTTCATGTTTGTTAAGTTGGCTTATACGACCCTCATATGGTGAAAATACCATTTTCCGATTCCACGGCGAAGCAAGCTTGTTTGTCGTTAAAAGATCGATCCCAAAAGGCTCGTCTATTGTGAAAGTAACCGGCTTAGAAGAAAGATTGATAACAACCAGCAATTTCTCGTGTTCATCCTCGCGAACATAAGCAATGATCTGCGGATGATCCGAAAGGATTTCAGTCCAGCTGCCAAAAGTCAGCACCGGATGATCTTTATAAAACCGAGTCAGGTCCCGGTAAAAATTCAATATCGACGCCGCATCTGATTCTTGCTGTTCAACATTGATTTCGGTATAGTTTGGGTTCAGTCTGATCCACGGTTCTGACGTTGAAAAACCGGCATAAGGAGCTGTTGACCATTGAACCGGAGTGCGGGCATTATCCCTGGTCTTTTTCTGAACGATTTTTTTGGCAATAAATGCCGGCAGGTTCATCATCGACTGTAACACCTTGTAGTCAGTAATGGCTTCGATGTCCTTCCACTCATCAACTTCAAGTTTACAATCTGTCATGCCGATTTCTTCGCCTTGATACATAAACGGAGTTCCTCTGAGAGTAAAGTTGAATAAAGCCCATGCTTTTGCACTCTCAATGCGATATTTCTTGTCGTTTCCATAGTGTGAAATATGTCTTTGTTGGTCATGGTTCGACAAATAGTTGGCCATCCAGTAATTTCTGTTTTGCATGTCCGTTTGCCATTTCCGTACGATTGACTTAAACTCTTTGATCGTCCAATGATAGAATTTGCGGAAGTCATATTTTCCAAGCGGACCGCA